>NZ_FTOO01000010.1 GCF_900156755.1 Alicyclobacillus vulcanalis | reverse complement strand
GAAGACGGTCGATATCGTCCCGAACGGGACAAAGCTGACCGATGTCACACAGTACACACAAACGGTGAATTTACACCTCTTGACGGGACACTACCACCTGCGACAAGGGTGTAGAGACATGCCGAAAGTGCGCCCGTGAAAAAGAGCGTGCGGAATTTGCAGCGGTAGACCCAACCGACGTCTGACGGCGTATAGCCGAAGTGGCGGAGAATGCCCATGTCTTTTCGAGCCCGGCGAAGGTCATTCCGAAAGAAAAGCCAGACGCCGGCGTACGTGCCCGCCGCCACGAGCACGGTAAACACCAAGGCCATCCAGCCGGACGTCTGCAGTGTCGACGAGAGTTGTTGGAACGCCCGAAAGGTGTACTCGGTGTCGTAGCCGTGATCGGCGAGGGCCCGCGCAACCCGATCCACGTCCGCTACATGGGGGACTTCAACCACCACGCTCTCGACCGGTTGAATGCCCAGATCCTGTCCCTGTGTAAACGCACGGACCAAAACGGAGTACGGCCTTTGATACGCGGTTTCCAGGATGCGGCGGTAGGTGTCAAAGGAGACAAAGAGCGGACGACCGAGCGCGCTCGCCGCCGTGACGTCCGGTTTCAGGGAGAGCAGCGGGGCTTCTTGCGTGATCTGGGCGGTATTCGGGAGCGTCAAGTTCACACGGCGATCGCTCTCGTAGCCGCCTTCCGTCACACGAATCACCGGAACTTGCAAAACCAGCGGTCTTGCCGTCGGCGAAACAACGTAACCCGTGTCATTCCTCATGGTTGTAAGCCCCAGCAGGAGCGCGCCACCGGGATCCACGGACTCCACCCAGTTCGTGTGGCCTGTCGAATCCAAAATGCCAAAGTTGACTTGGTATAGATTCCACACCCGTGCGTGGGCACTGGGCAGAGATCGCGCAAGAATCCGTTCGATTTGTTCACGATCCCGAAATTGCACGTGCCTTGGAAGCGTTTGATGTTCTGACGTTTGCGTATCCACCAAGACGATGTGAACAGTAGGATTGGAGAGAAACTGTCGTTTCACATCGAACGCCATGCGCAGGGTGTACAAGCCCAAGGTTGAGAGCACGAGCAAAGCGACGAACAGCGTCGCCGCCGCAATGCGGAACTGAACGCGCGTCTTGCGTCTCAACATGCGCGCGACTTCGCGGAGAGGCGTTGCATCATTCCGCATACAGGACACCTCCCTGTAGACGAAGCCGCTCGGGGTGGAGCATGTCAGGCACCGGGGCATGACTGCAGATGATGCAGGTCTTGTTTGCGCACTCGCACGCCAAGAGTTCCCAGATGCGATGAGCGCTGACGTCGTCCAAGTTGGAGGTCGGCTCGTCAAAGAGAAGAACGTCGGCACGCGGGAAAAGAGCTAGGACAAGTTGCAAGCGCCTGCGCTCTCCGCCCGACAACGCTTGGACCTGGACCTGTTCCATGCCTTCCAGGCCACAGCATTGCAAAAGTTGCTCTGCACGTGCTACCCAGCCTTCCTCCAGACGCCTTGCCATCGCCTTGAGCCGAAGATGATCCCAGAGCGTGAGGTTCGAGAAAAGAAGAAAGTCCTGTGGCGCGTATTCCATGCTTAATCCGCTCGCGACGTGCACCATTCCGGCGGTTGGCTGCTCATAGCCTGCCACGACCTGCAGAAGCGTCGTCTTGCCCGCCCCGCTCGGCCCGGAGATGGCATACACCTTTCCACGCTCGAAGGTGACATGGATCTCCTTGAGAATGTCGCGTCCACCGTAGCGCTTCACCACGCCCTGCATCGTGATCACGATGGATTCTCCTCTGCTCCGCGGGCATCACCCCATCTGACGGTCTCGACGTGCCCGTCGCAATCCAACTGAACGCCGTTTGCCGTCCACTCGAATCCTTCGACCGAAGTGGCGCCACCGAGATGCCGACCATCTGAAAGTTGATTCACATCCGCGCGTGTGGTAAGAGACTTCGGGTCGTCGTCAAACTGAACGAGAACGCCCTGCGGCGTGAGGACGTTCACCGCTCCCACCGGAAGACGGATGGTATCGAACACAAACTGATGATCGACCACTTTGACGAGTTTCCCCTCGTACACGAGCAGGGGATCGTCCGTCCAATGCGTCGACACGAGTTGAGGCTCCGCATTGAAGTTCGCGGCAGGCAATCGGTAGAGCCAAACTGCGCGATCCGGCCTGAGCACCGTGAAGTACAGCGTGGATCCCGCAAGTGCGCCTTGTACGATGGCGCCTTCTACATGAGCAAAAGCCTGCAGCGTTCTCGTCGCCGGATCCCATCTCACGATGTGCCGCCACGCCTCACTGCCGTCATCGCGGTAATGGACGAGGAGAAAGAACGCGTTTTGCCCGTCCGCTGCAAGCGGGAAAATGGCATCGTGTGCTGCATCAGGAAGGGTGTAAACGGTGACCGCCCTGCCATTCTGAAGCTGCACGATGGAAAAGTGATTGGTGAGGCTGTTGCCGACGGTGTACAGATCAGAAAGCGTGTTGAAGTTGTAGACAAACTCGTTCGATACGTTGGTCCAGCTGACTGCCATCTTCTTTTTCGCGTCATAGAGCACGAAGCGCTGGTCCACAGGGTCGTCGATCACGCGCTCGTCGGCGCTCGCAGGCCCTGGGATGATGACGGCGTTCGCTGGCCTCGGTGGAGTGCCGCAAGCCGTCACCAGACACAGCGCGGCGCAGGCCGTGACTGCCGTGGCCCAACGTGCCTTCCGTGCGCTTGAGCACAGCATGATTCACACTCCTGAGGTCATCGGGTACGGCTTCGGTCTCACGGTCGCAGAATCCACCGGGGTCCACTGCGACGACAGCGCCGTACAGATCGCCCAATCGGGTTTCGAAGCTCGAGGACGAGTGTACCAGAACTATCCGAGGAATATGGCTAGCATTTTGCTAGCAATAGGCGCTTCGATCATGGAATGGCGAGAAAAAATGCGTAAACTTGAGAGGAACCCACTCCATTGGGTGTTCAGGAGTGTGAATCCATGCGGATCATCTTATGTACAGACGATACATGTCTCGTCCGCATGCTCTCGGTCATCCTCGAAGCATGCGATTTGCGCATCTGCAGAACCGTCGAGCGCGCGACAGCCATCTCGCTGGCGTCTTCAGAGGACATTTTCATAGACGGGATCGCGTCTTGCAGTGAGGCCTTTTGGGCCATGGTGGCGTCATCGCCTCGTGCCAACCGGCACTACGTCATGATCAGGTCACCACTGACCGAAAACGATTGGATGTACGCGCGCTCGCTGGGACTCTCAGGCTTTCTCACGGATCCACTTGTAGCCCTTCAGACGTTCATCGGAGGTGACCTGGAGACCTTTGTGCGGCGTTTCAGCGTTCCTGAGGGATTTCCGTCTCTGCCCATCGCATCTGTCAACGTCGGCCGCGGCGTGCGTTATAAATGCGGCGAACAGTGCCTGATGATTGGACATCGCCGCGTTCCGCTCTCGCAAATGGAGTCAAGACTCTTGGAACTCTTTCTCGACCACGAGGGAGAGGTCTTGACTCGGGGCGCGATCGCGAACGCTCTGTGGGAAGGACACGTCAATCCGAAAGGCATTGCGAAACTCGTGTCAAGGCTTCGGCAAAAACTCGGTCCCGCGGGGGATCTCGTGCAAGGCAGGCGACAAGGTGGATACGTGTATCGCCGCGTGACAGAGCTCTAGCCCCACTCGAGCCCTGCTCGAATCACCCTGTTGCGCCATCTGGCGTGTGCCGTGTGATGAGATGCGGCGGCCGGAGAACGCGGCTAGGCCAGGTCGCCCGCCTTTGACACGGAGTTTCGTCACTGCGCCTCGTCCTAAGATGGACACGGGCCCAAGATCACGGGCCCACCCTATCTCATGGTGACGCCCCCTTGCAGGAGGCTTTCTTCATCACCTCATTGGCAACAACCACCTCTGTACCTGCCAGCCCGACGGAACAAAACAAGGTCATGTCGTCTTGGTCCTGTCTCCCAGCTCGTTTCCCAACGACGATGTCAGCGAGTTGCACAATCCGTTCTTCATCGGGCGTACCGACCAAAAAGTGCGGAATTGCATATGCCTTTAACTGTTCTATCGAGTCGGTCGCAATCACTGAACTACGTGACGCGATTTCCGTTGGCACCTCATGCGCTTGTATGGATTTCGGACCGACAGTGTTGACGTGTACGCCAGGCTCAATCCACGCCGCATCGAACACGGGCTTACCGCTATTGGTGGCGCAAATGACGATATCGGCTCCCTGTATGCAACTTTTTGGAGAATCGACAGCCACAATCTCGATGTCCAGCTTTTTCGCCATTTGTGCCGCAAACGCCTCCCGATGCTCGCGATTTCGACTGAACACTCGAACGAGCTTGATCTTTCTGACGGTCACCGCAGCCTCCAACTGCATTCGCGCCTGCAAGCCCGCTCCGATCACGGCGATTTGTTCAGCATCCGTGCGAGCCATGGTTTTGATTGCGACCCCACCGATTGCCCCCGTACGAAGAGCACCAAGCAAGTTGCCAATCACGACACCCTTAAACACCCCTGTATCTGAATCAAACACACAAACCAGCTGCTGATGCCCATCCCATTCGTTCGCAAAGGTGTCGTACACACGAAAACCTATGACCTTTTCCGTGGCTGTGGCGGCACCTGCCGTAAACACCAAGTCGCCCTGCTTCGTTTCCACGCGAAAACGCGGCGGTGAAACAAGCCCTCCGTTTGCCTGCTCGATAAACGCGCGTTCGACAGCGTTCACTATCGATTGCATGGAAGCCAGCGCCTCAACGTCCTGGTCTGTAAGGACATGATACAAGGGAGTCACCGTCCCGACGCGAAAGTAGCCTTTCTTTCAATGATCTCATTTCTTCTAGAATTCCAAGCGCTTCCGTGCTCTTCTACCACTCTATCTCTTCGGGGTAATCCACCACCAAGCTGATATCCTCAACTGGACAATTGTGCTCCCGCGCCATCGCTCTAACTTCCTCTTCGATTTGGCGATACTCCTTGCCTTGCTCTACCATGCGCTTAACAATGGTTGACAAAACCTTCGCCCGCTCCTCCCTATCCGCAATTCTCAGATACCGAATGTTGAGCAAATCCAGATACTGCGATATGTATCCATCCATCCATCCATACAGAATCCTTATGCATCAGATTCATGATGCGCTTGAAAGATGCCTCTGTCACGACTTCCCTCAGACAACTCATCACCAAGGACTGAAACAGTCGCGCGGTCGCAATGTGTGCATCCCATTGAACGCGCTTGTCCAACAGAGGGATAGGAGCGGTTCTTGCCTGTTTTTTGGCGTAAAGGCGGATAAAGTCGTTCAGGGCAATGGTGACGAAAAGCGCTTCGGGATAGTAGATTTGGCACGCATAATAGAGATTTTTCTCTGGAGCAATGAGCCCCAAGAATTTCATTCTGTCCTCGTCCATGCCGTTCGGAACGAACTCGATTTCCCGATCTCCTTGGAATGCGTGTCGGATATCATACATGAGACCAAGCACCCGAAGCCGCGCACCTTCATAGTCTCCGTACTCTCCTTCATCGCCGATGATGGCAAGGAGAGACCTGTATAAGGTGTCCAGATCAGGGTAATCCCCAGATATCGAGATGCCAGCGAGTTTAGGGGTATTCTTGATGGTCAGCATGAGTGTTCACCGCCCAGTTGACAGGGTCAGGATGACGTAGAGCGGAAAATACAGGGGCACAGATTGAAAGTCATTGAAGCGATCAGCCGTTCGACACCGTTGGTGGTGCGTAAGCGCCGCCGATATCGCTCAGGTAAGACCAAAACAGCGGTTACATCATCAAACCCATTCTCCAACGCCTGCATCGCCTTCGGTGCCTTCTCTGCGTAAGCCTCGACAAACGCATCTTTGAGCAACCGTGCAGTCTTCAGGTCAGGCGCATCCAGAACCGCGCGAACCTGTTGGTAGACCTCCTCCTGCAACGCCTTGGGTGTGGCGTCCAAGAGATTGCGCATGAAGTGGGTCTGGCACCGTTGCCACGTGCAGCCCTGAAATTCGGTCTGAAGTGCCTTGACGAGTCCGCTGTGACTGTCGGACACGACGATGTCGACACCGCTCAAACAATGAGGCTTTGTGAGACGATGTACACGAGGACTTGTCGTTCTAATGGCTTGCTTTCACTCTTAAACGATGAGAAAACAGAGGATAAAGTGTAGTGTGGATTAACGTCCATAACATTTCCAACGCGAAATAAGCCATCGCCAAACTTGATACTGTAAAAATCCCACGCAGCAATTTTTCACCGATAAATTTACGTGACCATGCGACCAACACCGAAATACCTATACACCACGCAAAAGCTCCAACAGAAAAACCAAGGAACAAGAACAATAGCTTGTCGATCAATGGCATGCTTGCGATATGTGTGGCAAACCCACCACCAATACCACCCCAGAACGCAATGCCAAACGGGTTAGCTAACGAAAAAATGATTCCCGTAATAAAGTCCCGCTGTTCCTTCTTACTGCTGTCCAATTTCAAATCAATTGACTTGCGGGCGTCCAGGAATGACAACCATGCCATTCTAAGCAAAAAGGTTACCCCTGCAATGCCCAAAATAATCTGTACAGGTACAAAATGAAATACAAGTGCAACTCCCGTCAAACCAATGATTGCCCACATCAAATCCCCTAATAAGGCTCCAAGTTGCACCAAAAACGTTGCGGCAAAACCTCTCTGTAATCCCCTACGTAATGCTTCGGTGTTCACTGCTCCAGGAGCCGCACTGTAAACAAAGCCAAGTACACATGCTGTGATAAGTAAAGCAATCATCTCTATACCCCTTTCTCAGCAACGATAGCGGAAGAACACCGTCTCCCCCTTAACTGTTTACGTTTGCTGGGCACCAAGGACGGTCAAGGTCATGTCGACTGGCACCCGCTCATCTCGACTTTGCCAGCGAAACGGCAGGGCGATAGGGTTTGTGAAATAAGGAATGGTCCAATTTATCCATCCGTGGGCCCACCTTGGTTCAGCACTTGATTCTCACTGGGGCAGGTGTTGATTTGAAATTGCAGAGCTTGTTCTTTGACTCCCTACCCCCGCTTCATCGCCACCACGCACTCGACATGAGACGTCTGCGGAAACATGTCGAAGGGCCGGATCGACGTCACACAAAATCCGCGCGCCATGAGCAGGCGCAGATCGCGCTCCAGCGTGGCGGGATTGCACGACACATACACCAGCCGATCCACGTTCGCTTCGGCCGCCGCCTCAATCGCGGCTCGATCGACCCCCTTGCGAGGCGGATCGAACACCAACACGTCGGCCCGGTTTCCTTGCGCGACGTGGCGAGGCAGCCAGCGCTCGACGCGATCGACGACAAACTCGGCGTTCTGGAGGTTGTTCAACTTGGCGTTCACCCGCGCATCGGCGATGGCGTCGTCGACCTCTTCGATGCCCACCGCTCGCGCCGCGCGCCTCGCCAGGAGCAGGGTCATCACCCCCACGCCGCAGTACGCGTCGATCACGACGTCCGTCTCCCGGACTTGGGCGGCGTGAACCACGTGCTGGTACAGGCGTTCGGCCATGTCCGCCTGAACCTGCAAAAACGATCGCGGCGACCAACGCACGCGCAGGTCGCAGAGGCGCTCTTCGAGGTGGCTCGCGCCTTTCATCACGTCGATGCTGTCTCCCCAAACGGGGCCGTGGGCGCGCGGCTGAACGGTCACCGAGACCTGCGCAACGTGCGGAGCATGGAAGCGGCCGACGGAACGCTTCACGCGCGGATCGTCGTCGGTCACGGCGAAGACCACCGCGAGATCGCCCGTCGCGCGCGATTGCCGCACAATGACGTGGTGCACAAACTGCGCGGTCGACCCGAGCGACGTGAGAAACCAGCGGGCGCGGCGGAGCACATCGTCCATCTCTGCGGACACGAGCAGGCAGGTCTCCGTCACCGCCATCTCGTGCGACCCGAGCGCAAAGAAGCCCATCTCCACGCGCTCCGCGGCCTCGTTCCATCGCACGGGCATCTGGACCTGATTGCGATAGCGATACGGCGCCCGTGAAGCCTCTATGGGCTGGACGACGCCGTCCTCGAGCCCCAGCCGCGCGGCCATTCGCCGGATCCGGGCCTCTTTCCACGCCGCCTGCGCCTCGTACGCCATGTGCTGCACCTGGCAGCCCCCGCACCGGGTGAACACGGGACAGCGCGGCTCCACGCGATCCGGCCCGTCGCTCATGCGCTCCACGAGCCGGGCGCGCGCGAATCGCTTTTCGACTTGTTCAATCCGCACGCGTGCGCGCTCTCCCGGCAAGAGAAACGGGATGAACACCGTCATCCCGTGAATTGAGGCCACACCATCGCCGTCGTCGTTTTGGCGGATCGCCTCCACCTCGTATGCCTCGCCCGCCGCGATCGGCGGCGATCCGGTGCTCGCCATCTGAAACATCCCCTCCGCTCAGAGGCTGTTGATCTTTTCAATGAGCATCTCGTTGACCAGCGTCGGATTCGCCTTGCCGCGCGTCGCCTTCATCACCTGACCCACGAGCGCGGCGAGAGCCCGTTCCTTGCCGCCCTTGTAGTCCGCCACCGACTTCGGATTGTTCGCCACCACCTCGTCGATGATCGGCTGAAGCTTTGCGGGATCGCTGATTTGCTCGAAGCCCTTCTCCTTGATGATCTCGGCTGCGCTCTTCCCTGTCTCCCACATCAGCTTGAACACTTCGCGCGCCTGCTTCGACGAGATTTTGCCGCTCGCCACCTCGCCGATGAGACCCGCCAGATGCGCGGGCTGAATGGGGCACTCTGCGAACGTCTTGCCCTCGGCATTCAAGGCGCCGGACACGTCGCTCATGACCCAGTTCGAGGCCTGCTTGGCGTCCGCTCCTTCGGCGATCACGGCCTCATAATACGCGGCCATCCGAGGATCCGAGGTCAGGACGCCGGCGTCGTACGACGGCAGCCCGAGCTCCTCCTCGTACCGGCGGCGCTTGGCCGTCGGCAATTCGGGGAGCGAAGCCCGGATCCGCTCGAGCCACGCGTCGTCGATGTCGAGATCGACCAGATCCGGCTCGGGGAAGTAGCGGTAGTCGTGGGCCTCCTCCTTGGTGCGCATCGACACGGTCGTCTGCGTGGCCTCGTCGAAGCGGCGCGTCTCCTGGATGACAGGTTCGCCGCTCTCATACCGC
The DNA here is from genome assembly GCF_900156755.1 of Alicyclobacillus vulcanalis. Classification (GTDB taxonomy): domain Bacteria; phylum Bacillota; class Bacilli; order Alicyclobacillales; family Alicyclobacillaceae; genus Alicyclobacillus; species Alicyclobacillus vulcanalis. The sequence continues at coordinate 141,514 of NZ_FTOO01000010.1, read as the reverse complement.
TCGCGCTGCCGCTCCACCTCGTATTCGAGCGCGCGCTGCACAAAGCGGAACGAGTTCATGTTCTTCAGCTCGACCTTGTTGCCAAACGTCGACGATCCGGCCGGCCGCAGCGAGATGTTGGCGTCGCAGCGAAGCGATCCTTCCTCCATCTTGCAGTCCGACACGTCGCAGTACTCCATGATGCTCTTCAGCGCCTCGAGATAGAGCCGCGCCTCCTCCGGCGAGCGAATGTCGGGCTCCGAGACAATCTCGATGAGCGGCACGCCCGTGCGGTTGTAGTCGACAAGCGTGTGCGATCCGTCCGGCGCATGCATCGACTTGCCCGCGTCCTCCTCCAGGTGGAGGCGCGTGATGCCAATGCGCTTCGTCTCGCCGTTCACCTCGATTTCGATATACCCATGTTCGCCGATGGGCTTGTCGTACTGCGAAATCTGATAGCCCTTCGGCAGGTCGGGGTAAAAGTAGTTTTTGCGATCGAACTTGGACTTCTGATTGATCTTGCAGTTCAGCGCCAGCGCCGCCTTGACCGCGAGCTCCAACGCGCGCTCGTTCAACACCGGCAAGGTGCCGGGGTGGCCGAGGCAGATGGGGCACACGTTCGTGTTGGGCTCCGACTTGCTGTCGTTGCGGCAGCCGCAAAAGATCTTGGTGTCCGTCTTCAGCTCGACGTGCACCTCGAGCCCGATGACCGTCTCGTAGTTCATTCTGCCACCCCCAGCACCGGTTTCGGCCACGCGAAATCGCGCACCTGCTCGTACGCGTGCGCCACGCGCAAAATCGTGGCCTCATCGAACGGCTTGCCGATGATCTGCAGCCCCACAGGAAGGCCATCCGCAAAGCCGCACGGCACGCTGGCCCCCGGCAGACCCGCGAGATTGGCCGGAATGGTGTAGATGTCGTTTAAGTACATCTGCAGCGGATTATCGAGCTTCTCGCCAATCTTGAACGCCGTCGTCGGCGCGGTCGGCGTGACGATCACGTCGCACGCCTCGAACGCGCGCTCGTAATCCTGCCGAATGAGCGTCCGCATCTGCTGCGCGCGCTTGTAGTACGCGTCATAGTACCCGGACGACAGGGCATACGTGCCGATGATGATACGGCGCTTGACCTCCATGCCGAAGCCTTCGCTGCGCGACTTCTCGTACATCTCGATCAGGCTCGAGGCCTCCGCGCGCCGCCCATACCGGACGCCGTCATAACGCGCCAGGTTGGACGAAGCCTCCGCCGGGGCGATGAGGTAATACGTCGCCACGGCGTACTCCATGTGCGGCAGTTCAACTTCGACGACTTCCGCCCCCTCGGCCTCCAGCTGCCGAATGGCGCGATCGACCGCGTCCTTCACGCCGGGCTCCAGGCCATCCTCCGGCAGGTGGCGCACGATGCCCACCCGCAGCCCCTTGACGCCCTGGTCGATCCCGTCCGCGAAATTCGGCACCGGATGACGGCTCGAGGTGGAATCGAGCGGATCATGCCCGCAGATGGCGTTCAGCACCAGCGCCGCGTCCTCTGCCGTCCGCGTGAAGGGCCCGATTTGGTCGAGCGACGAGGCAAACGCGATGAGCCCGTAGCGGGACACGCGGCCGTACGTCGGCTTCAGCCCAAAGCAACCTGTAAACGCGGCCGGTTGGCGAATCGACCCGCCGGTATCCGAGCCGAGCGCAAACGGCACCAACCCCGCCGCCACCGCCGCGGCCGATCCGCCGCTCGATCCGCCCGGCACCCGGTCTTCGCCGTACGGGTTCGCCGTCTTTTGAAACGCGGACGTCTCCGTGGACGAACCCATGGCGAACTCGTCCATGTTGGTCTTGCCCACCATGACCGCGGCGGCCTGGTTCAGCTTGTCGATCACCGTCGCGTTGTAGGGCGGTATGTAATTCTCGAGAATGCGAGACGCGGCCGTGGTCCGCACGCCTCGGGTGACGATGTTGTCCTTCGCGGCATACGGAACGCCGCGAAGCGGTGCCCGCTCGTACATCTTGGCGCGATCGATCCGATCCGCCGCGGCGAGCGCCTGCTCCTCATCCACGAGCAAGAACGCCTTGAGCCGCTCGTCGACTTCCCGAATCGCCCGGAGGGACGTCTCGACCCAGTCGCGCGCGCGGGTCTCTCCCGCCGCGAGAGATTGGAGTATGTCTTTGACCGTCGGCACCTTCACGCGCCGCCGCCTCCTTCCAGCACCGCGGGAACGCGCACCATGCACTGATCTTGATCGGGAGCGTTGCGGAGCGCCTCATCCCGGGCCAAACTCTCGCGCGGCACATCGGCGCGCACGACATTCGCCTCGTGGAACGGATGACTGGTCGGTTCAACGCCGTCCATCGGCACACTTTGCAATTGTGCGGCATACTCGAGAATGTCGTTCAACTGGGGAACGAGCTGCGCGAGTTCTTGAGGGTCCAGCCACAATCGCGCCAGTTTGGCGACGTGGCTCACCGTCTCATCGGTGATCTTCAACGAGCATCCTCCTTTTTCAGGAAGCCATCGATAGGAAAGGGGCTTGCCAGACAAAGTTCCTTCCGGGATTATAGCACAGGCCTCGTGGACATGCCGCCCCGACCAGGTCGCCGCGTGACCCCGTTGCCGCCTGGACCAGGCGCCTAGGAAACCGCTTCTCTTCAGTCGCTTCAGTCATGTCCGGAATCGGGATCTCATAGACATAGAGCGAATGGACGGACCACACTTCAGGGAGGGGCCTATGACCTTGTCCATGCACGATCTTTTTGTCACCCTCGCCGTCGTGATCCCCGCTTCGTTTATCGCCGGGCGCTATTCGAACCGAATTGCGTTTTTCCACGCGCGCACCGAGCAAAAGCTCACGGTCCAGGAGTTTCTTCATTCGCGGGACTGAGCCGCGGGCTGCGCCAGGCTCCAGTCCGCGCAACAGGGCCACCTCGTCCTATGTGACGAGGTGGCCTCTTTCCTTCTCGGCCGTGTCTTTGATTCTACTTTCGCTGTTCTGTGCGAGACGCGCGCGGTTCACGCGAGCCTTGCCTCACGCGTTCTCCGCGTTCAGCATGGTCAGGATGGGATCATCCGACGCTTCGTCGTGAATGGCCGTGATGCTCACACCGAGGACCTGCGGCACGTAGGACGGATTGTACATGGGGTTATTCGCGAGTTCCACCCAGGCGTTTTCAAACGTATAGAGGCCGTTTTGAATCTGGATTTCCATCTCGGCGTCGAGCAACTTTTGGCCGTCCATGGTGTCGAACCGCTGAGGCAGGAGCGACACGTACATGGTGCCCGGTGTCGCCGGCATTTTGCTCTTCTTCGTGCCGATAGACGGCAGATCCGCCTGAACCTGGCCTGTGGTGGTGACGATGACGTGGTGCGTGCCGGGCTCGGCCTTGAACCCGTGCCCCAGTGCCTGATTCGGCGGCTGCACGAAAATCTCGCCATGGTACGAGGGAGAAATGTTGAGCTCGAGCGAAGCGCCGCCACTGGCCACGGCCGCGGACTGTTTCAAAGCTCTGGTGAACTGCGCATTGAATGCAGACACAGACTCACCGTACGTATCCAAGAAGGCCTGGTTGGGATTTTCGGATTCGAGGTGATGGACCAGCGTTTGAATCGACGATTTGCCATAGTGCGCGATGAGATAGCAAACCGCCAGCCAGTCCTGGAGTTCATAATCGTAGGTCTCCTGTCCCGAGAGAATCGCCGCTTCGCTCCCGGTCAGAGGGACGAGCTGATTCGATTGAACCACCTGGAGGATGTTCTCCGCATCCTGTTTCTCGTCGCTCTCAAAATCCACGGGATTTTCGATGGCCTTTTGGCCGTTCATACCCATGTAGACCGCCATGCCCTCGTTCATCCAACTCGGGATGTTGGCGATGTGCTGATTGATATCGACGTGGGTCAGTTCGTGCGTGAGGACATTGGCGAGGTCCACGTCCGTGGGGTTTTGAAACAAGGGAATGACGACGGTACTGCCGAGGGTGAATCCGTTCGAATCCTGGGACAGGCTCGATGCATCCCCCGCCGACACGCCGAGCTGGCGGAGTTCCGCCTGATAGTCCGCCGCATTTTTCACCAAGACGATGGTCGCGGTGTGATTCATGCGAACGCCCAAGAAGTCGCGAATTCGCTGCACAGCATTCACGCGATTGAGAAGGTTCTGGATATGCGTGACTTCTGAAGCCGGGATGCCCGTGCCGTATGTCACGATTTTCACGGCAGGGCCGAAGAAAAACGGGAACGAAAAGTGAACGCCCTGCGGTTCCGACGACGGCGATGCCGTATCGACTCGCACCTGTTTGCTTCGATGTTCGATTGACGCGGCTTGCTGGTGAACAACGCCGATATCGCCTGCCGGACGCCACGCCACACCTATGGTCTCGAGTGCCAAGAGACCTGCCACCGCGAGCCCGCTCATCCACCGACTGCGCATGTTTCAATCACCCTGTCAACATCTCGAAGTGTCGACCTATGTAAGCGATTGCCGACCCAATCCGCCTTCGCTGCGATTATTGTGGCAGCGGAAAACCTGAATCGTCAATATGAATTTTCGCGCGACATCGCGACAGATCGCGCACATGCACATGGCAAACGCACCCACTTGATGCGGCACAAACACATCCACAGGCCGAGCATAGCGGATCTTCATTACAGGGCCATGACAGCGGCGATACAATTTAATTCTGCAATAAGTTTTCTTTTATCGATTCAATGTCGAATTTGTATTTCCCTTATAAGCAAATGCGCGTCATGCTAAAGGTGCCGGGGCAATCACAGGGCGCTTGGCCCACCCAAGCGCGGACGCGCCCAGGGCGGTTTTGCCGATGTCCGCGGCGGCCCTCATCGGGAAACCGCCCGCACGACCCGTGGTTGTCTCAGGCGAGGAGGCAGGCGCTTCCATCGCACGAGCGCGGCCATCCGTGAGCGGGAGACCGGATGGCCGCGGCGCGGCGAAAGGCAGCATGTCGGGGACGAACACCGCAACCCATCCTCAACCTTGGGCTGGCATCCGGCCAGCCCGCTTTTTTGTTCTCGGCATGCCGTGCCTCGACGCTTCGGCATCCCGTCAGACGAGCCCCGCTTCTTCGACAACCCGCATAAACGCGGCCTCGTCCCAGATTTCCAACTTCGCATCGGGGTGGTTCTGCAAAATTTCCTTCGCCTTGGCGAGCTTCGACCCCGCCTTCTCGCCCGCGATGAGCACGTCCGTCTTTGCGCTCACGCTCGACGCGACTTTTCCGCCCATCCGCTCGATCCATTCCGTCGCCTGCTTCCGGTCCGCCGCCTGAAGCACGCCGGTCAGCACGACCGTCTTGCCCGCCAGCGGGCCGTCCGCCGCCTTTTGCGGGCCGTGGTACACCATGTTGACGCCGAGTTCCTTCAGTTCTTGGATGAGCTGTTGCACGCGCGGCGTCGCGAAGTACTGGCGGATGCTCTGCGCGACCTTCGGGCCGATGTCGGGGATGGCCATGAGTTCTTCTTCCCCTGCGGCCATCAGCGCATCCATGGAGCCAAAGTGCTCCGCCAAGGTCTTCGCCGCCTTCTCACCGACGTGCCGGATGCCAAGGCCAAACAGAAGGCGCTCGAGGGAGTTCCGCTTGCTCTCCTGGATGTTGTGCAGCAACTTGTCCGCCAACTTATCCCCCATCCGCTCGAGTTGGACGAGATCGGCCTTGCGCAAGCGGTACAAATCCGCGTGGGTGCGCACGAGTCCGCGCTCCAGGAGCACCGTGATCCACTGCTCGCCAAGCCCCTCGATGTCCATGGCGTCGCGCGAGCAGAAGTGGATGAGCCCCTCGCGCAAAAGCGCCGGACAATCCGGGTTGATGCAGCGCCACGCCACCTCGCCGTCCAGTCGCACCAACCGGGAGCCGCACTGCGGGCACGACTCCGGCATGCGGAATTCGGGCAACGGTTCCGTGCGGCGCTCGGGCAGCGACCGAATGACTTCCGGAATGATGTCCCCCGCCTTCTGCACGACGATCACGTCGCCGACGCGGATGTCCTTCTCATGCACCAGGTCCTCGTTGTGCAGCGACGCTCGCGACACCGTCGTGCCGGCGAGCTGGACGGGATCGAACACAGCTGTGGGGGTGACCACGCCGGTGCGGCCCACGTTCAGCTCGATGGCGCGAAGCGTCGTCTCCGCCTGCTCGGCCGCGTACTTGTACGCGATGGCCCAGCGCGGGCTCTTCGCCGTGGCGCCCAGGCGCGACTGAAGCTGCAGAGCGTCCACCTTCACCACCATGCCGTCGGTGGCGTACGGCAGGTCGTGGCGCTTGTCCCCCCACGCCTCGATGTAGGCGATCACGTCCTCGATATTCGCGCACACGTGCCTCTCGCGGTGCGCGGGCAACCCGAGGCGCTCCACGTAGTCGAGCGCCTGGCTGTGCGTCTCGCAGCCGTGCGCCTCCGCGCGCACCAGCTGGTAGACGATCACGCCGAGCCTGCGGCTGGCCGCCACGGCGGGATCGAGCTGGCGCAGCGATCCGGCGGCCGCATTGCGCGGGTTGGCAAACAGGGGTTCTCCCTGTTGCTCGCGCAGCTCGTTGAGCCGGAGGAATTCCCGCTTGGGCATGTACGCCTCGCCGCGGACTTCGAGCGAGACGGGTTCGGAGAGCTCGAGGGGCACGTTGCGGATGGTGCGGATGTTGGCCGTGATGTCTTCGCCGACGGCGCCGTCTCCGCGCGTCGCGCCGAGCACGAGTCGGCCGTCCTCGTACCGCAAGGACACGGCCAGCCCGTCGATCTTCAGCTCACACACATAGCGGATGTCGTCGCCCACCGCCTGCCGCACGCGCCGGTCCCAATCGAGCAAGTCTTCGGTGGAATACGCGTTTGCGAGCGACAACATGGGCACCTCGTGCACCACTTTGGCAAACCCGGCCATCGCCGGGGCGCCCACGCGCTGCGTGGGCGAGGCGGGATCGACGAGTTCCGGATACTTTCGCTCGAGCTCGATGAGATCGCGCATGAGCGCGTCCCACTCGGCGTCGGAGATCTCCGGGTTGTCCTCGAGGTAGTACTTCCGGTTGTGGTACTCAATCTGCTCCCGGAGCACCTTGGCGCGCGTCCGCGCTTCTTCCAGGGACAAGGCCGACTTGGCGTCCACGACACGCATCACACTCCCGACCATGGCTGTGGTGATGTTCCCGATTTGCAGCGACTTGGATGGACGTCCGGCACCGCTTCGAAAGCGCGCATCGAACATCCGGCCGCGCTCCAACCCTCTCAGTCTGACGGCTTACGAATCCACCTTGTGGATCGGCGCGAACTTCGCGAAGAGCCGCTTCTCGCCGATGGGATCCGCGAATCGAACGACGAGCTCCAGCGATTCTCCCTCTCCCGACTTGGCCACGATCACGCCGCGCCCCCATTTTCGGTGCTCGACGAGATCGCCCGGTTCATACGGCACCGAGAGATCTGCGCCGAACGAGCGAGGCACGCTGAGCCGCCCGCCGGTTGGGGCGTCGGCGAGCGCATGGACGTTCGCCCGCACATCGGCCTCGGCCTCGCGCCAGCTGCTGCGCCGGAAGGACGTGTCGTCTCCCGCCCGCTCGATGTCTGATGCGGGCATCTCGGCGAGGAACCGGGAAGGCGTGAAGGCCCTGCGCTCCCCAAACAGCATGCGCGAATGGCACGTGGTCAAGTAAAGCCGCTCCATGGCGCGCGTGATGCCGACGTAGCAGAGCCGGCGCTCCTCTTCGAGCTCCTCGCCCCCGTCGAACGCGCGCCGATGCGGGAAGACGCCCTCCTCGAGGCCGACGAGAAATACGACGGGAAACTCCAGGCCCTTCGCGGCGTGGAGCGTCATCATGGAGACCTCATCGCCCTCCTCGCCGCCCGCGGGGCGCCCGCCCGGCAGATCGGCGTCCGACACGAGGGCCACCTGCGTGAGGAACTGTTCCAGCGCTCCGGCGTCGCCCTCAACGCCGTTCTCATCAAATTCGCGCGTGAGCGACAGAAATTCGTCGAGGTTCTCAAGCCGCGCTTCGGCCTCGAGGCTGCGCTCGGCGCGCAGGGCCTCGCGATAGCCGGACTTGTCGAGGACCTCGTCGGCGAGGTCTGTCAGCGGCAAAAAGGCGCGCTGGAGCTGGAGCGTCTGAATCAGCTCCACGAACGACTGAAGGGCCGAGGCCGCCTTCTTGGAGATGCCCGCCTCAGCCGCGTGAAGCGCCGCGTCGAAGAGGGACGTGCCCGCTGTGCGCGCGTACGCCGCGAGCTTCTCGAGCGTCGTCTCGCCGATGCCGCGCTTGGGCACATTGACCACGCGCAGGAACGAGACGTCGTCGTTGGGATTGGCGATGAGCCGCAGGTACGCCAAGACGTCCTTCACTTCGCGCCGCTCGTAGAAGCGAAGGCCGCCGTAGATGCGGTAGGGAATGCCGCGCTGCAGGAACACTTCCTCCAGGACGCGCGACTGGGCGTTGGTGCGGTACAGAATGGCCACGTCCCGATAGCGGCGCCCCTCGGTGGTCAACTTCTGGATTTCGCTCGCGACGAGGTCAGCCTCGACCCGTTCATCCGGCGCCACAAACAGCTTCGCCATCTCGCCTTCGCCGCGATCCGTCCACAGGTTTTTCTCGAGCCTCAGTTGGTTGTGCTGAATGACCTGGTTGGCGATGCGCAGAATGCGCCCTGTCGAGCGGTAGTTTTGCTCCAGCCGGATGACGCGCGCATCCGGATAATCACGCTGGAATTCGAGGATATTGCGAATGTCCGCCCCCCGCCAGCCGTAGATGGACTGGTCGGAGTCGCCGACGACGCACAGGTTTCGCCGCCTGTCGGCGAGCAGCTTCACCAGGACGTACTGCGCATGGTTGGTATCCTGGTACTCATCGACATGAATATGGCTAAAGCGGTGTTGATAATACGAGAGAACGTCGGGCACTTTGCGGAAGAGTTCCACCGTCTTCACGAGGAGATCGTCAAAGTCGAGCGCCTGGTTTTCCCGCAGCCGCTTCTCGTAGGCGAGATACACGTCCCCCACCATCTTGTCGTACGGCGATCCGGCGAGATCCAGCGCCTTTTCCGCCGAGCGCAGCTCGTTCTTGTGCTGGCTGATGGCATGGAGGACCGCCCGGGGCTCAAACTTGCGGACGTCGATATTCATCTCCTGCATCAGCCGCCTGACGAGCGACACCTGATCCGCGGCGTCCAGCACGGTGAAGGCGGACGTGTAGCCCAGGTGATGAATCTCGCGGCGCAGAATTCGCGCGCACATCGCGTGAAAGGTCGACGTCCAGATGTCGGCCGCCGCAGGACCCACCAGGCGCTCAATGCGCGCCTCCATCTCCCGCGCCGCCTTGTTGGTGAACGTGATGGCGAGAATGGCCCATGGCGGCACGCGGCGCTCGGCGATGAGATATGCGATCCGCCGCGTGAGCACGCTCGTCTTGCCGCTGCCCGCGCCCGCAATGACGAGCACCGGGCCGTCCGTCGCCGTGACCGCCTCGCGCTGTCTGTCGTTCAGCCCCTCGAGAATGCCGCTCGCTTCCGCCGTGGCCACCATCCATCACCCTTTACACGCACCATTGTGTTACTGTCAGTATAGCAGGTCTGTCCAACGAATGCGATCACGTGTTCGTATCCATGTCAAGAGGAGCCGTGATGGGATGCCGTCTCCGCCCGTTCGTATCGAAGTGGTTCGCCCGCGCTCTGCGGCAGACAAGCGTTGGCTCGCCGAACTGTGGGCCCGAGCGTGGGGCGGCGATGTGATGGTCTCGAGAGGCCAAATCCACCGGCTGCAAGACGCCGAAGCCTTTTTGGCCATCGGGGATGGCGCGTATCTTGGCGCCGCCACGTTCATCCTGGAAGACGAAGCGTGCGAACTCCTGAGCCTCAACAGCCTGACGGAAGGCATGGGCGTGGGAACGCGCTTGCTGCAGGCGGTGGAACATGCGGCCGAACAGGCGGGCGCACGGTACGTGACCCTCATCACATCGAACGATAACCTGAAGGCCATGCGGTTTTATCTGCGGCGCGGCTACCGGTTTCACGCCGTGCACGTCGGCGCCATCGACGAGGCGAGGAAGCAGAAGCCGTCGATTCCGCTCGTGGGCCTGGAATGTATCCCGCTCCACGACGAGATCGAGCTGCGCAAAGTGTGGTCGACGTGATCCCCAAGACGTCACGTGGCACGCGGACTTTGCCACTCATGCGCCAACATGCTGTACACCGCGTGATCCACGTAGTGGTCGTACAACCACTCGGCCTGCCGTTTGAAGCCCTCGTACGTGAACCCAAGCCGCTCCGCGACGGCCCGGCTTTTGCGGTTGCCTGTCGCGGCGCGGATCTCCACGCGCATGAGCCCGTAGTCGCGAAACAGGATGTCGATCACGGCCTGGCAAGCCCTCGTCATGATGCCCTTTCCCTGATACCGCTCGCCGAGCCAATAGCCAAGAGACGTCGCTCGATTGGCCCAATCGATGAAGTGCAATCCCAACACGCCTGCGATCTCGCCCTGGTACCACAGGCCAATTTCCGCCCCGTCCTGGTTGGCGTATCGCTTGAGACCCGACAGAATAAAGGCCCGCGTGTCCGCCGAACTTTGGTTGTCGTCCAGAAACGGAAGCCACTCGCGCAGATAGGCGCGCGATTCGTCCAGCAGGCGGTACAAATCCTCCGCATCTCTGGGCTCCAAAAGCCGCAAGCAGAGAGAATCGTCGATCCGCTGGCAAAACATCGCTCTCCTCCTCGGCCTCAACAGGTATGCCACCTAAGATTCTGTAGGAGAGCGAAAAGTCCTTCCCGACCACTTGGCAAAAATGCTTCTTGACGCGTGACGTTCACTCTGATATATTGATTGCTGTCCGCTCGAGGGATGCTTCGAGTCGCCCCATCCGACGGCGGAATGTAGCTCAGGTGGTAGAGCGCACGGTTCGGGACCGTGAGGTCGCAGGTTCGAGTCCTGTCATTCCGACCAAAAAGCCACGCACGCGATGTGCGTGGCTTTTTTCGTGTCGTGCGCTTCAAGACAGGCGTCCGCGTGCGGACTTGATTTGATCGCCTGAAGGATTTCTCTGGCGGACCCCGAATTCTTTGGCGTGTAAAACATTCTGAGCCCACGAGGAGGGGTTCGCCTTGCGCCTTCAAGATCGCATCGCCGTCATCACAGGTGCCGCATCCGGCATGGGACGTGCCATGGCCATGCTTTTCGCCGAAGAGGGCGCGCAGGTGCTCGCCGCCGACATCGACGCCCAGGGTCTCGACGGTGTGGCGCAGGCCATTCGCGAAATGGGCGGGCGCGTGGAGACCTTGGTCGCCAACATGGCCTCTGCCGACGATGTGAACGCGATGATCGACCGCGCGGTGGAGCAATTTGGCGGGATCGACATTCTGGTCAACAATGCGGGCATCATGGACGGCATGAAAGCCGCGCACGAGGTCACAGACGACCTCTGGGAACGCGTGTTTTCCGTCAACGTCACGGGGCCCATGCGCGCCATTCGCCGGGCGCTGCCCGTCATGATGGAGAAGAAGCGCGGCGCCATCGTGAACATCGCGTCCGTGGGAGGCCTGTTTGGCTCGCGAGCTGGCGCGGCGTACACGGCCTCCAAGCACGCCATCGTCGGACTGACCAAAAACGTCGCCTACCAGTACGCACGCTTCGGCATTCGCTGCAACGCCATCGCCCCGGGCGGCGTGGAGACCAATATCATGGGCTCAAGTCCTCAGGTCGATCCGGCCTCGCTCGGGGTCCAAGCGGCCATGGCGGGCATGGCCATCAACCCGCGCACCGGCAAGCCGGACGAGATCGCACGCGCGGCGCTGTTTCTCGCCTCCGACGAGGCGAGTTTCATCAACGGCGCCATTCTCGTCGCGGATGCGGGCTGGACCGCGTACTGACCGAGCGCACGCGCGGCGAACGGGGCGCCGCATGTGCGCCCCGTCACGCCTCCACCTGGATGTTGTGCGCAAGCGTCTCGTTCGGCGAACGCAGCACCAACCCGCTGAGCGGCACATAATCCAAGACGAGCGGCCCACCTTCGCCGAGAAGCGCCTGCGTCGCATCGTCCACGCGCACGTCGTAGCCAAGCGACACCGCAAGAGGCGGCGCGCCGTCGGCGATCATGTGAATATCGATCTGGCACGCGCAGCTCACGTGCGACTCGATGTCGGCTTCCAAGCGAAGCCGGCTGCCCTCCGGAACGCCCATCGCCACCAGCCGCGATTTCGCCGCATCCGTCACCCGAACCTCCACAGCCATTCCTCCCTACGCCTCATGGTGTTGCCCCGCGTTTGCGCCGTCCAAGGCAGGCAACGTGACCGTGAACACCGCGCCCGCCCCTGGCTCGCTCTCGCACTCGATGCGCCCGCCATGGGCCTCCACGATGGCCTTGCAAATCGCGAGCCCGAGGCCCGCCCCGCCTTTCGCGCGCGATCGCGCCTCGTCCACGCGATAGAATCGCTCAAATACGTGGGGCTGATGCATCTTGGGAATCCCGGCGCCGTTATCGGCCACGGCCAGCTTCACCTCGCCGCCGTCGGCGCGGACGGCGATGGTGATGCGCCCACCTTGTTCCGGCGTGTGTTGCACGGCGTTTTGCATCAGGTTGAACAGCACCTGCTTGAGGGCATCCGGGTCCGCGAAGACGGCCGGATCGCCTGTGAAGTCGTACCTCAACTCGCGCGCCCCGCACAAGCCCCGCCACAGCGGGTCGAGGGAGGTCACGAGCGAGGCCAGTGGGACGCGTTCGCGCTTGCCAAGCGCGAGTGACCCGCCCACCTCTTCGGCGCGCGCGAGCCGCAGAAGCTGTTCCACAATGCCCGTCAGGCGGCGCGCCTCGAGGTGCATCTGCTGCAGCGCCTCCCGCCATTCGCCCTCGGTGAAGTCGCCGCCCTTCTGCAGGACCTCGAGATAGCCGCTGAGCGCCGTGAGCGGTGTGCGCAGTTCATGGGAAGCGTCGGCGACAAACTGGCGCATCCGCTCTCTCGCCTCGCGCTCCGCCTGAAACGCGCGCGCCAGCCGCTGAAGCATGGCCTGAAACGAGGCTGCGAGCGAGCGCACCTCCGCTTGCATGCCGGGGCTGACCTCAAACCGGTCGTCGAGGCTCTGGGCGTCCACCCGCTGCGCGTGCTCCACCACGCGGCGAAGCGGCGCGAGCGCCCGGCGGATGGTGGCCTGGTACACCGCAAGCGCGGCGACTAGCACCGCAGATGCGACCACGCCGTACAGCATCATCTGCCGGGCGACCATTCCCTCGATTTCGCTCGTCGGAACGCTCACCTGCGCGAGCCCCAGCGGGCGATCCGGCGGGCCGATGAGCGCGGTGACGACGAGATCGCGCTCATGTCCGGCCGACGCGAGCTCGTACGCAGACGGCGGCACGCCGAAGTTCAACATGGCCTCGTACGTGTCGCGCGGCAGCGCGGGCAGGCCGTGCGGCGCGTAGATGACGTGGATCTGCCCCGTGGGATCAATGTACGCGAGGCTCCCGTGGGCCGCGAGAAACGGCAGCGGGCCGAGGCGAAACGGCGGGGCGGATGGCGCTTGGCCACCGCCCTCGGATGAGCTCGCGAGCCACAGCCACGTCTGCGCGGGAATGTCCATCAACTCCTGATGGAGCGATCGCGCCGTCTCCGCGAAGAGGAATTGCCGCAAAAACAAGGCCTGCAGCGCGCCGACGAGCGCAAACGCCGCGATCATCACGGCGTACGTGACGAGCGAGAGGTGCAGCGCGAGCGTGGCGGATTGCAGCCGGAGCCACCCGGACCTGACTGCCTGCGCCGCCCGCCTAAGCGCGGCGGCTGCGCGCGCGGCCAGGCGCCGCCCGGGAACAGGGCGAAAGCCCCCCCCTAGCCGCCTTCTCATGGCAAGTCCACCCGGTAGCCTTGGCCGCGCAGCGTGCGAATCAGGGTGCGGTCCCTGTCGCCGAGCTTCTCGCGCAGCGCGCTGATGTACACTTCGACGATGTTGTCCTGGCCGTTGAAGTCATAGCCCCACACGTGGTCGAGAATTTGGGCCTTGCTCAGCACCAGCCCGTGGTTTTGCACCAGGTAGCGCAAAAGCTCATATTCGGTCGAGGAGAGCTTCAGCGGGTTGCCGTGAAACGCGATCTCCTTGCGCGCGTCATCGATGAGGAATGGGCCAATCTCCTGCTGCTGAAGCAGCTGGGGAAACTGACTCCGCACGCGCGCGTGAATTCGCGCCAAGAGCTCCTCGAAGCTGAACGGCTTGACAACGTAGTCGTCGGCGCCGCCCATCAGCCCCTTGACGCGATCGTCAATGGCATCGCGCGCGGTGAGCAAAATGACCGCGACATGGCCCATGCGCTTCAGCATCTTGCAAACCTCAAAACCGTCTGGTCCGGGCATCATCACGTCCAGAATGCAGACGTGCGGCATGGCGTCCCGCGCCTTGGCGATGGCCTCGACGCCGTCAGCGGCCGTCTGGACGGCATACCCTTCGCGCCGGAGACCGAATTCGAGGAACTTGACAATGCTCGGTTCGTCGTCCACGACGAGAATGCGAATCTTGGACGGATCATAGAGCTGCGTCTGCTTGTCCAGTGGCATGGCGCCACACCCACCATTTCGATCCGACAAAATTAAGGCACAACGTGCCCAGGGTCACCAAGGCCTTCGCGGCGACGAGCGGCCAATCCGCCCGCGCGAGCGCCCACATGCCTGCGGCGGAAAGGACCATGGAGAGGCCGCCCACGGCGACGAATCGGGCGAGTTCCGACCAGCGGAACGCCCCGGCGCGAAAGGTCAAACCGCGGTTCCACACGAAACTGTTCGCCATTCCACAGGCATAGGATACCACTTGGGCGGCAGCGGAGGGGACATGAAGCCACGCTGCTAGCGCGAAGAAGGCCAGCGCGTCCACAGCCGTGTTCATCACACCCACGGCGCCAAATACGGCCATTTGTTTGGTCAGACCGCGGCGCCCATGCGCCCGTTCAGGCGGCGTCGTGGTCTTCTTCATCGGGTCACGCGCCTCCATGCGTCACGCCTCCTCTGCCCAAGCCTACCTCTGCCAAGCCTACCTCGGCTCCCTGAACGGCAGCTGAAAACCACCTGAGGCCGCTCTGAATCCTCGCGGAAGCCGGCGATGGGCGGAGATCCAGACAAGCCATCGGCATCGAGCGGACCCACACTTATCCAACGTTGCGCTGGCGTGCGCCATTCGCCGCAGATGGCACATTCGACAAAATGCGCTATTGATCTGAGATCCGGCGCGGACGTATGCTAATGCCAGTTGCTTGTCCAAAGACGGGACACGCTCGCCACAACGAGGGAAGGTGAACGGCTTGAAGTATCAGGTCCTCAAGCTGGTGGAAGCCCTTCTCGACGGGGATGAAGAGCGGGCGTGGGAAGTCGTTCGAACAAACGCCCAAAGTGGCGCCAACAGCGCCTACATTTTCGATGTCCTCTTGCGAAATGCGATGGTGCAGATAGGGCAGCTTTGGGAAATGAACGCCATCTCTGTTGCGGACGAGCACCTCGCATCCGCCATCTGCGAACGGCTGGTTGCCAGATACCGCGACACCTACTTGCAGGAGCCCGAGCGCCCTTCGCGCGGCAAAGTGATGCTTTTCTGCGTGGAAGGCGAGGAGCATGATCTCGGCCTGAAGATGGTTGCGGCCGCATTCGAAGAGTCAGGCTACGAAACGCGGCTGTACGGCAGGAACCTTCCCCTGGAATACGCCCGGCTTGCCGCGCTACGGTGGCACCCGGACATTATTGGCATTTCGGTCACGATTGTCTATCACCTGCCGAAATTGAAATCGTACATTCACGCGTTCGAGTCGCTCGCCTATCGGCCGCAGATTGTCGTCGGAGGGCGACTCGCCAGCATGTACGACCTCCGACCGTACGTAGGGCCAAAGACGTTGATCATTGCGGACATCACGGACCTGCAGGCGTGGTTGAACCAGCCGCGCGCGATGCCAACATCGTCGCACTGGGGAGCTAAAGAAAGATGAGCGAAATGGACCACCTTCCCATTCCCACGCTGACCATCACGGAAGCGTACGCCGTGGTTGAATCTTCCGAGACAGCGCGCGCGGCCTTCTTGGAAGCGGAAAGCCTTCTTGACATGGTCGATATGGGCAGCCGGGACAAGTTGAAGCGATTCGTCCGCCCAGCGATGTCCGGCATGAAAGTGGAGCTGAACTTTCTCACCAAAAACGGCATAGGGCTGTTTGATGTGTACCAACGTTGGCGCAATCGCGAGGAGGGAATGCGCGGCTACATCACGTGCGTCCCGCGTCAGTCGAGCCTCGACGAGGTGGTGGAGTCGGTCTCGCGGCTCGAAAAGCGCTTGGCGCGGCGGCATGCCATGAATGCCCTCATGCGGGATGACGCAAGCGCCAGGCCGACCATCTGGGAGCACATCACGCATTCCATCCACACCCTTGAAGAGCTCATGAGCCTGGTGCACGCGGATCTCATCGAGCGCGGGAGAGGCGTGTATGCCGAACTCGTGTTGAAGGAACTCGACAGCCTGCAGGCGCTCGTCGCCGAAGAGCAGCGGCGCGCCGCCGCGCCGCTCACCCTCGTGCGCCATCACGTGTGAGGGAACTTTCCCGCCAGACGTCAAGTGGCCCGGTTTCCCGGGCCACGCACGCGGCGCCGCAGATGCTGTCCACGCTTCCCGCCATCCGCGCGCCACTCACCACACTTGGAGGGATTCACCATCCATACAGCCTCAGGGCGGCGGGCTCGCCGCCCTGACCGAACGCATCACGCGTGAACGGCCCCCTGATCCGAGTCCTCCGTTCGTTGAGGCGGAGCGCTGTCGCCCGGCTGCGGGCACTTGACCCGCGCGTTCATGTCGATGGGCAACCGCACCGTCACCGTCGTCCCCTCCCCTTCCTTGCTCTCGTAGCGGATGGTCCCGCCGTGTTGTTCCACAATCTTGAAGCTCACCATCAGCCCCAAACCCGTGCCCTTGTCCTTGGTGGTGTAAAACGGCTCGCCCAGTTTGGCCAACTTCTCCTGCGGGATGCCCACCCCTTCGTCGCGGACGCGGATCACGACGTGATCGCCGTCTCGCTCCACCGAAAGCTCGATGGTTCCGCCGTTCGGCATGGCTTCGATGGCGTTCTTCAACAGGTTGATGAACACCTGCTTGAGCTGGTTCTCCACGCACAACAGCTCGATGGGCTCCTCGGGCATGCGCAGCTCGATGTCGACGTGCGTCAGAAGCGCCTGCGTCTCCAACAGCATCACGACGTCCCGCAGGATGTCCGCGAGATTGCGGCGCTGGATCTGCACCGCCTGTGGCTTCGACAAGACCAAAAGCTCGTTCACGATGGTCTCGATGCGATCGAGCTCCCCGCGCATGATCTCCAGGTACGAGTCACTGTGCGATCCGCTCAGAATGAGCTTCGTAAACCCCTTCAGGGCCGTCAGCGGATTGCGGATCTCGTGGGCGATCCCGGCGGCTAGCTCCCCGACGGCCGACAGCATCTCCGACTTGCGCAGCAGCTCCTCGGTGTAGCGGAACTCGGTCACGTCCTCCGCGACTTTCAGGTAGTGAATGATGCGGCCTGCGTCGTCCAGGACGGGGACGATGGAGAGCTGCTCCCAGTAGAGCGTGCCGTCCTTGCGCCGGCTCGGGAGCTCGCCGGACCATCGCTCGCCGGCCTGCAGCTTGCGCCACACCTCGTCGAAGGACGCGGTCTCGTCCTCCCACTCGTTCAACTCGCAAAGGTGCCTGCCGAGCGCCTCCTCTGCCGTCATCCCCGTGCACTCGCAAAACTTCGGATTCACGTACTCGATGCGCCCCTCGGGGTCCGTGATGACGACGATGGACGGGCTCTGTTCCACCGCGTACGACAGCTTGCGCAGCTCCTCGTTCATCTTCTTGATTTTCGTGATGTCGACGAAGGTGAACACCACGCCTTTGATCGCCTGGTCCGGCGTGTGATACGGAAGCACGCGCACCGCGTACCAGGCGCCGCTCTTCGACGCCACCTCGCGCTCCACGGGCTGGCCGCGATCCAGCACGCGCTTCGCGTCGTCGATCATCTCGTCGTACTCGAGCCGGTGTGAGATGTGCGTGATGGGCCGGCCCACGTCGATGTCGAGCAAGTGGAACTCCTTCGTCAGGGCGGGCGTGAACCGCTTCACTTTCAGATCGCGGTCCAAAAACAGCGTGCCGATTTCCGTGCTCGCCAGGAAGTTGTCGAGATCGTTCGTCAGCTCCGTGAGCTGCTGGATATTCATCTGGTACTCGGCGTTAATGGTCAAGAGTTCCTCGTTGACCGAGTGCAGCTCCTCGTTCGTCGACTGAAGCTCCTCGTTCGCCGCGACAATCTCCTCGTTGGTCGCCTGCAGTTCCTCGTTGGACGTCTCGAGCTCCTCGACCGTGACCTGGAGCTTCTCCTGATACATCTGGAGCTCGCGCTCCAGCTCGATCACGCGCTGGCTCACGCTTGTGGCCACGTCGTCCGCCGCATACACCGCCGCGTCGATCGGTTCAGGATCGCGGAACAAAACGAGCGCGTGCGACCGGAACCGGTCGACCTTTTCGGAGAGCGGCCGGATGACCAGCGTGACGGCGGGGGCGTTGGGCGCATCGTTCACTTTGACGCGATCGTAAATGACCTCGCGGCTGCCCTTCTTGAGCTTGCTCACGCCCGTCGCAATGGCCACCGAGATGGAGGGCGGAAACATTTTGTGAATGTTGTTGCTCGGCCGGCCGCTCGAGAGCGACAGGTAGCGGTTGACGTCGCCGTGCAGGGAGACGACGTCGTTCTTCTCGTCGATCACGACGCAGGGCGGAAAGTGTTCCTCAACAAACACCCGGTACAGCTCGTCCACGTGTGGATCGGCGTGCCGCGGGGGCGTCCAGACCTCGGCCTCGGACCGGCGCTCCGCCGCGTGCGAGGCGGGCAGGGTGCTCGCCTTCACCGGGATGGTCACGGGCGGCACGACGGGGCGCCGATTCGGGTGAGCGGCCCCATGGTGTTGGTAGATGTTCCACTTGGTGTTGACCGGAACAAACGAGCTCGCCATGCGGCCGATGCTCTCGCTCGGCCCCAAAAACAGAAAGCCCTTCGGGTGCAGGGCGAAGTGGAAGAGGCTCAGGACCTTCTCCTGCACCTCGCGCTGCAGGTAGATGATCATGTTGCGGCACGAGATCAGATCCGTGTTGATGAACGGCGGATCCTTCGTGATGTTGTGCGGCGCAAAGATGATCATCTTGCGGATTTCGGGCTTCACCCGGTAGCCGCGCTCGGACGGCACGAAGAACCGGTGCAGCCGCTCCGGTGACACCTGGTTTTCAACCTCGGGCCCGTACACCCCGTTCGACGCAAACGTAATGGCGTCGCGATCGAGATCCGTGGCGAAGATCTTGACGTTGTAAATTTGACCTATCGACTCCATGAACTCCTGCAGGAGAATGGCGAGCGAATACGCCTCTTCGCCCGTCGAGCAGCCCGCCACCCAGACTCGAACCTCTCGCTCGGCCTGGCGATTGGCGAAAATCTGCGGCAGGACCTCTTGAAAGATGACCTGAAACGCCTGGGGGTCCCGAAAGAAGCTGGTGACCCCGATGAGCAAGTCCTTGTGCAGCGCCTCCACGGCCTGCGGATTCTGGCGCAGCGCCTCGAGATACTGATGGACGTCCGAGATGTTCTCGATGCCCATGCGCCGGCGCAACCGCCGCATGACGCCGTCGCGCTTGTAGACGGTGTAATCGATGCCCGTCGCGGACTTGAGAATTTCGAGCAGCTCCTCATAGCCCGCGTCGTCCAACAGATCTTCGCCGCCCTCGGGATCCGACGCCGGAGGCACAGGGATTGGCACCCACGTTCTCTCCTCGCCGTGCGCGAGCCGCTCCAGTTCTCTCGCAATACCCTCGGGCGGCAGGACGGCATCGACGGCACCCGTCGCGATGGCGCTCTTCGGCATGCCGTCGAATTTGGCGGTTTCGTCCTGGACGAAGACGCGGCCGCCCTTCTGCTTCACGCGCTGAATGCCGCGCGATCCGTCGCTGCCCGTGCCGGATAAGATGACGCCCACCGCCCTCTCGCCCGCGTACTCCGCGATGGACTCGAGGCAACCGTCGATGGGCAGGTGCAGCTCGCCCTTGACCGTGAGGTAGTCCTGGACCACCAGCCTGCCCTCGGACACGAACACGTTCTTCCGCGGCGGATTGAGATAGACCGTGTTGGGCTCAAGCGGCATCCCGTCCTCGGCCGGCACGACGCGCATCGACGTATGCGCTCCCAACAACTCCGCCATGAAACTGCGGTAGTTGGGGGACAGGTGTTGAATCACGACGAACGCCATGCCCGTATCCGGCGCCAGCTTGTCGAACAGGCTCGTCAACGCTTCGAGCCCTCCCGCCGACGCGCCGATCCCGACGACAAAGAGCGGCCCCTGACCTGATCCCTGACCTGATCCGTGATGCGGGGACACCGCTATCCCTCCTGTCTGACACGAAGCATCTCACATGCTTGATGAAGGCAGGACGTGTACCATGTTCGCTCTGCGGCGCTGAGCGACGAAACGGAAGCCACGGTGTCGAGCATCCGGCGAAAGTTGTCCAAAAGGTGCTCGGTCTCCATGCCGTGCGCCCTGAGGATGCCATCCAGCCACCGCGCGTAGTCCACAAAAAACCGAGCGTCCTGAAGCTCGTAGCACGTGCGCAAGTGGCGCACGTGATGGAGGTTGTCCTCCAGGCACTTCTCGCGCCCGCGCTCGCCGTACCGGTCGTAGAGCTCCGGATGGTCCGCGTACATCGACTCCACCACGGACCGCGCCCATTCCATCTCGGCCGCGTCCATCACGTCGCCACCACCTCGTACTTGCGCACCACGGGCCGAGGATGCGGAAACCCATGTGCCGCAAGTTCGCGCTCGCGTTCGTGCACGCGCCGAAAGTCCTCGCTCCTCGCCCACGCGAGATAGTGCGTTTTCGACTGCCACACCAACTGTATCGTCAGCTCGTTGGGGCGATGTTCGTTCTGCAAGAGCGCAAAGGAGATAAAGCCCGGCCACCGGTCGACCAGGCGGGATCGCTCTTGGTACAGCGCCACGACATCGTCCAACCAGTCGCTTGAAACCTCAATCGTGGAATGGACCACATACATCTGACAAACCGCCCTTTGTGTTGATGACCTTCCTGTTTTGATTATGAGCTACACGCTGTGTCTTGTCACCGTGCCAAAGCGCGCGGATCGCGTGGGAATTTGTAAATCGCTAAAGAATTCTCCCCTGCGGAACGGGAATCCTGGTTGAAATGGATTCCGAACGAACTCTGACACGTGCCAAGAGATGCGCGCGCCGAGCGGGGACCAAGCGTGCGCGTACGAGCCGGGAGTGCTACAATACGCGCAGAATTGAGAGGTGAGAATCGTGTTGGCCATCGTGTTTTCGTACATCAACGAGGCCTGCATCTTGCTCAGCGTGGCCTGCTTCATCGTCGGGTGGATCCAGATTCGGCGGCACCGCGTGCGCGTCCACCGGCGCTGGATGCTCCGCGGCGTGACGTTCGCAGCCCTGTTCTTTATCATCTACGCCTTGAAGACCGTGCTCCTCGGGGACAACGAGTTTGGCGGCCCGAAGTCCGTGCGGCCGTTCTACTACGGCTTCCTCCAAGTTCACTCGGTGCTCGCCACCGTGGCGGCCATTCTCGGCATCATCACGCTCGTGTACGCATCCAGGGCCAGGTTCTCGCGCCACCGCAAGATTGCGCCCTGGACGCTCGTCACCTGGTTTGTAACCGCAGCCACGGGGCTCGTGGTGTTCATCCTCCTCTATATCGTCTACACGCCGGGCCAGGCGGCGGGGCTTCTCTACTCCTATCTAGGCCGTTAAGCCGAGGGCGAGGTGCGGCGCGCCGGAAAGCCTCGCTCGCCCGCCCGGGCATCGCCCTGCCCTACGCCCGCACACTGGCCGCCTCCCGCGACGCGTCGGTCGCCTGTACCCTCCCTCTGCATCGTTTCCGCATACCCATCCTTCTCTTTGATCGCATCTCATTCTGCGCTATCGTGAAGGAGAAATCCAGTGTGGAAAGAAGGTGAACGCGTTGGACACACGCGTGGCCATTGTGACAGGCGGAGGCCAGGGCATCGGCCGTGCCATCGCGCAGGCATTCTGGGAGGACGGGTGGCAAGTCGTGATCGCCGAAGTGGACGAGGAAGCGGGCCGAGAGGCGGAGTCGGAGATGCGCGCGCAGGACGGCCGCCATCAGGCTCGCTTCATCCAGACGGACGTCGCGGAGGAGCCGTCCGTGCAGTCCCTCGTGCGCGAGGTGGAACAGGCGTTTTCGCGGATCGATCTCGTCGTGAACAACGCGGGCCTCGGCTTCCCGGGCGTGCCCGTAGAAGAACTGCCGGCCGCCGTCTGGGATCGCATCCTCGCCGTGAACCTGCGCGGTCCGTTTCTCATGGCGAAGTACGCGGCGCCACTTCTGCGCCAGTCGCGCGGCAGCATCCTCAACATCGCCTCGACGCGCGCCTTCATGTCGGAACCCAACACGGAGCCGTACTCGGCGTCCAAGGGCGGCATCGTGGCGCTCACCCACGCGCTCGCCGTGAGCCTCGGGCCCGAGGTGCGCGTGAACGCCATCTCGCCCGGGTGGATTGAGGTGTCCGAGTGGAAGAAGGCCGCCCTGCGCACGGAACCCGAACTGCGCCCCATCGATCACGCCCAGCATCCGGCCGGGCGCGTGGGACGTCCGCAGGACATCGCCGAAATGTGCCGGTTCCTCGCGTCCGATCGCGCCTCGTTCATCACGGGGCAGAACTTCGTAGTCGACGGCGGCATGACCATCAAGATGATCTATGCGGAATGACGAAGGGACGAGCCCCATGTTCTCCTATGCCATCCAGACCCATATCGTATTCGGCGATGGCGTCGTCGAGCGCCTCGCCGATCATCTCGTCGAACAGGGATTCGGGCGCAGGTTGCTCGTGGTCACGGACCCTGGGCTCGTGCGCGCCGGCGTGGCGGATCGCGTCCTCGATCTTCTTTCGGGCGCCGGATTCGTGCCGCGCGTGTTTGCCGGCGTCAAGCCCAACCCCGACGAATCCGTCTGCGCCGCGGGGCGGGACGCCTTTCTCGAGCACCGCGCGGACGGCGTCGTGGCCGTGGGCGGCGGCAGCAGTCTGGACGCGGGCAAGGCCATCGCGCTCCTCGCCCGCCAAGGCGGTGCACCGAGCGATTATGCGCGCAACCGGCGACCGTACGGGCCGCCAGCGCCCGTGTGCGCGGTGCCGACGACGGCCGGCACCGGATCGGAAGTGACGCGATCGGCCGTCATCACGGAGCAGCGCACGCACCAAAAGCTCACGCTCAAGCACGCGTTCCTACGCCCTGCCCTCGCCGTGTGCGATCCGGCCCTGACCGCGAGCCTGCCGGCGGACGTGACGGCCCACACGGGCGTGGACGCGCTCGTGCACGCCATCGAGGGCGCGACCTGCACGCTCGCGCATCCCATCGCACGGGCCTACGCGCGAGAAGCGCTCGGCCTCCTTTTCCGCGCGCTGCCTGCGGCCGTGAGATCGGGCGATCCGGCCTCGCGCCATGACATGCTGCTCGGCAGCCTGCTTGCGGGGCTCGCGTTCGGATCGACCGATGTGGCCTCGGTGCACTGCCTCGCGGAGGCACTCGGGAGCCTGTACGAGACGCCGCACGGCCTCGCCAACGCGGTGATGCTCCTGCCCGTGTTGCGCTACAACCTGCCGTACGCGCGGGAGGGCTACGCGTGGGCCGCGCGCGCCATGGGCCTTGCAGGGGACCCGGACGACGACGCACGCGCCGCGGAGGCGCTCGTCGAAGGCGTTGGCGCGTGGCTCCAGGACATCGGCATTCCCAAGCTCAGGGAGCTCCCGGGCGTCCGGCCGTCGGATTTCGACGAGCTGGCGAGGCTCGCGCAGGACAACAGCTCGACGCCAAGCAACCCGCGCCCGATGACCGAGGCCGACTACCGCGCGGTGCTCGAGATGGCGTATGCGGAATGACGTAGGAGAGGAGGAAGACGATGCGACAAGCGGTCCTTGGACGCAGCGGCATTGCCGTGAGCGAAGTGGGGTTGGGGTGCATGACCCTGCCCACCGATCGCCTCGCGGCCGTGCGCATCCTTCGCGAAGCCGTCGATCTCGGCATCCGCTTTTTCGACACGGCGGATCTGTACGGACAGGGGTTGAACGAGGAAATCGTCGGAGAGGCGCTCGCACCCGTGCGGTCGCAGGTCGTGATCGCCACGAAGGTGGGCAACCGGTTCGAGCCCGGCAAGCCCGGCTGGACCTGGGACCCGTCGCCCGCATACATCGAGCGGGCCATTGAGGACAGCCTGCGCCGCCTGCGCACGGACTACATCGACCTGTACCAGTTGCACGGCGGCACCATGGACGATCCCTTCGACGACATTGTCGAGCTGATGGAGCGCTTCGTGGAAAAGGGCGTCATTCGCGCCTGGGGCATCTCGTCGATCCGGCCGAACGTCATTCAGCGCTACCTGATGGGCTCGAACCTCGCCACCATCATGATGCAGTACAGCCTCTTGGACCGGCGGCCGGAGGAGTGGTTTGCGGCCATCGAGGCGAAGGGCGTCCGCGTCATCGCGCGGGGGCCGGTGGCGAGCGGCTGGCTGACGGGCAAAAAGGTGCCGCAACCGGGCGACACGTATCTGGGATACGGCGCGGACGATCTCGCCCGAGCGCCGCAGGTGCTGCGCGAGGTGGCGCCGGATCGGACGCCGGCCCAGGCGGCCATTCAGTTTTCCACGGCGCCCGGCGCCGTATGCTGCGCCATCCCCGGCGCATCGCGCGCCGAGCAGCTGCGCGAAAACGCCGAGGCAGGCACCCTGCCCCCGCTCACGGAGACAGAGCTCGAGCGCCTGCGCGCCGCGTACCCGGCAAAGGTCTACACGGAACACCGCCCCACCTGATGCCGACGCCATCAGGTGGGTGCATTCACCTGCACGCTGCCGTTGTCCGTGATTTCGATGTCGGCGGCCAAGGTCGGCGACGCCAGCGTCTTGACCAGCGTCGATGCGCCCGTGGACGCGTCGTAGCGATAGACGGCCGTGACCAAGCCTTGGCCGTTGATGCCGCCGTAATACAGCGTGTTGCCCACCACCGCGACAAGCGCCGCGTCGCGCTTGATCAGGCGAATGGTCCCCTGGTCGTTCAGCGACAGCACGTTGAAACTGCCGTCCGCGTAGTCCTCGAAGTACAGCTTGCTGCCCGTCTGCGTGATGGCGATGTTCTTGATGTACCTGCCGCCCACCGGCACGAGCGAGACGTTGCTCATCGTGCCAATGTGGTAGAGCGAACTCGACGCGCCGCTGTTGATCAGGATGTAGATGTCGTTGGTGTAGGTGCTGAACGTGATCTTGGTGAACGATGCATCCGCCGGCAGCCCTTCAAACCGCGTGACAATGGTCTGCACGCCACTCGGCACATCGACCGTCTTCAACTCGAGATCGCCAGGCTGAACCTGTTCTCCGACGAACAGCCGCTCGTCCTCGATCCACGCCACATACTGCACCGTGTACGGGTTATTCGCCGCACAGACCTCTTGATGCGTGGCGAGATCGACAACGTGCAACACGTTTTTCGAGTCCAGATACGCGGCGTACTGGCCGTCCGAGGAGACGGTCACAAACTTGTACTGCCGCTTGAGATCGGAAATCTCCTTTTGCTCGGCCTGCTGCTGAGCCGGCGAGACCGTGATGTTGTCCACCGCGTTGGCGCTCGTGCCAAGCAGGCGATTGTAGTGGTAAAAGAGCGGCAATTGCAGGGCCGTCACCACGGCGGCGATCCCGACGAGCTTCGTCCACACGCGGTTAGCCACGTTTGCCACCACCCTCCGGCATCACCACGATGGACGTGGCCACCGCGCGCGCGCCGAGAATGTCGACGGGCCGGTTCCACATACGGCCCTTGTAGACGAACGTGGCGGACGATCCGCCGTCCAGGTTGGCGGCAATATCCGCGTGAAACTGCAGCATGATCCGCGCCACATCCGCAAAACTTGCGCCGACGTCATTCGGCCCCGTCGCGTACCGGCCGTCCGTGACGAGCAGGATGACCGTGCCGTCCTTCGTCTGGCCGATAGCCGTCCGCGGATTCACCGCGTAGTTTTCTGCGGAGACCGTCGGCTTGCCGTTTTCCACCAAAACCGGGCCAAAGCCCACGCACTGCCACACGTCGAGCGAGCGGAGCTGATTGAGCGAGTACGTCCCCGCAATCATCTGGCCCTCTTTGGTGAAGGCAATGACGGGCTGCGGCTGGCTCGGCGATCCCGTCATGGACACGAGCCTGCCGTCCGTGATGGTGATGCCCTGCGGGTACGCTCCCGTGCCCTGCCAGTTGGTATCCACGAAGCCGCCCGCGTTGATACCCGCGATGGCGCCTGCGTCCTGCACCATCTGCATGACCGTCTCGCCGCGGACGTGCAGATACTTCGTCGCCACCACGCGAATTCGCTTCGGGTCCTTTACCAAGAGGACGTAGGCGTTAAACGTCGGCTCGCGCAGCGTGATCATCTGGACCGTCGGATCGTTGATATGGCTGAAGTCGCGCCGCTGGATATCCTGAATGGGGATGGTGGGCCCGCTCAGGTTGTCCGGCAAGGCATACTTCTTGATGGTCGCCTCGGACACCAGGTACAGCGACATCGGCCGCAGAAGATACGCGTGCCGAGTCTGGTCCACGCTCTCGATGATGTACTTCTTTAAGTTCGTGAACGGCCCCTCAAAGATCCAGAGGACCGTGGACACGTAACCAAACACCAAAGTAAACGCCACGTACAGGAGCGCCCGCAGTCCACGCCTCGGCTTGCGCGCATCGGCTTTGGCGTTCCGCGAGTTCTCCCGGCGTGTGCGCGTCGGTCTACGCTCGTCCATTCTGCGATTTCACCCATTTCGGCCTGGACCGGCCCTTGATTGGAAGCCGTCGTGCTCCGCGCCGAGCGCGCGGTCAACACCATTCTAATGCGAAAGCGCATCCGCACCAACTGATAGACGCGCGAGAAACCGGCCGCGTTCGCCGCCACGTGACAAGCCGGCGCAATGGGCGTACACTCGCACCTAGGAGAAGGAGGGATACACGTTTTGACATCGGACCTCCACGAGTTGCCCATCGAGGCCGCGCTGCCGGGCGATCCGATTCGCGCCGCCATCCGCCAGAGCCTCAGCGAGCGCGGCTGGCCCGACATGTGCGTGCCCCAGGCGCTCGGCCAGTTTCTCACCCAGCTCGCCATGAGCGCAAGCGCTGCGCTCGAAATCGGCACCTACGCGGGCTACAGCGCCATCTGCATCGCCCGCGGACTGCCCTCGGGCGCGCGCCTCGTCACGCTGGAATCCCGGCCGGAACACGCGCAACTCGCCGAGCACCACATCGCAGCCGCGGGCTTCGGCCACTGCGTCGAGGTGGTCCTCGGCGACGCCGCCGATACGCTTCTTCGCCTTCGGCGAGAAGGACAAAGGTTCGATCTCGCCTTTATCGACGCCCATAAGCCCAGCTACCCGCGCTATCTCGACCTCGCGCTCGAGCTGATGCGGCCCGGCGGCTTCCTGGTCTTCGACAACGCCTTCGGGCGAAACCGCGTGTTCGATCCGTCCGCGACCAGCCCGACGCCCGTGGCGCTGCGCGAACTTCACCGCAAGCTGTTCGCGGAGCCGCGGCTCGTGAGCACCCTCTTGCCGATGTTCGACGGCGTGGCCGTGGCCCGCGTGCGGCCGTGATCGGCGCTACCTGCGGTTGCGGCGCGCGTTTTGCCACGACTCCTGCCACGGTTGCACGCGCACGACGCGCGCTCGGCGGGCGAGACGCGATCGCCTCCGTCGCTGGAAGTGCAGCGCAGCCGCCGCGAGGAGAGCGAGCGCCGCTCCGGCCGGCGCCACCAGCCGCGGCCAGGCGATGGGCTTAGGCTCTGGCTCGTACGGCCTGGCCACCACCAGAGGAACGGAGCCGAGCCGCTCGTTCGTCGCCGCGTCCACGAGCGTCATCTCCCCGACGCGGGTTCCCTTGGCGAGGGGCTCGTCGGGCGCACGCAGGCTGACGCGCTCCACCACGTCCAGCGGGTGACCCAAGGGCACCGTCGCGAGCACCGGCTCCGCCGTCACGACGGGGTCTTCGCCCTCTTTGCCCGTCAAAACCCCGGCGCGATGGCCCTCGGGGAGAATGCGCTGCGTCGCATAGTGGGCGAAAGCGTAGTTGAGCAGGTTCGTG
The DNA here is from genome assembly GCF_900156755.1 of Alicyclobacillus vulcanalis. GTDB lineage: Bacteria > Bacillota > Bacilli > Alicyclobacillales > Alicyclobacillaceae > Alicyclobacillus > Alicyclobacillus vulcanalis. The sequence continues at coordinate 113,412 of NZ_FTOO01000010.1, read as the reverse complement.
GCGTCGTCGCGGATCTCGGCGTCCGTGGGGCAATCCATCAAGACCGCCAGAAAGGTCGTGCCCCCGCGCGTGGCCGCCACGACGAGCGTCTCGTGCGCCACGCTTGTAAAGCCGGTCTTCACCCCTATCGCGCCGGGATACGTGAACAGCATGCGGTTCAAATTCGTGAGATTCGCCTGCCAGGCCGTCCCCTTCCATTCAAACGAGCGGGTGTCCACCATCGCGCGGAATTCCGGAATCTGCATCGCAGCCCGCGCAATCAGGGCCATATCGTACGCGGTGGTCACATGGTGCGGGTCCGGCAATCCACTGGGATTCACAAAGTGCGTGTGCGTCGCGCCGAGATCGCGCGCCGCCTGATTCATCATCTCCGCAAAATGGGACACACTTCCGCCATATCGCTCGGCGATCTCGACGGCGGCATCGTTGGCCGAATCGACGAGCAGGCCGTAGAGCAGGTCTTTGAGCGTGGCCTTCTCCCCGACGCGCATGTACAGCTTGTCCGGAGGCTGTCTCACGGCGTCTGCGGACGCCGTGAGCACGTCGTTCAAGTGGCCGAGGCGAAGCGCAAGAAGTGCGGTCATGATCTTCGTGATGCTGGCAGGATAGTGAAGGGCGTCTGGCGCTTTGGCGTAGACCACAGCGCCCGTGTCCATGTCCATGACCACGGCGGCCTGCGACAGGATGGAGGGCCAGCGCTCGGGATTCTCGCCCTCCACATACGGGATGGGGCCTGGTTCGAGATTCAAGACGTCTTCGCGAGGAATGAGCGACTCGGTCGCAGCGCTCACAGAGGTCGCGGTGTCCGCCCGGAGGTCTGGCTGCGGGACGCTCAAGGCGACGGCGGCAACCAGGCCGACGCAGCCCAGGCGGAGAAAACGAGATGTCATGCGACCGAGCCACCTCCAGCGTTTGAGTTCCCATGTCAACGCAATGCTCGCACATCGCGCGCTCTAATCCCCTAGTTTAGAGGTTGTCCAGGGGCTTTGGCTAGTGCCGCATTTGACCATTCACGGGTCAAAAAAAGCCCGTCGGCGCTCTACGCAACCAACGGGCGTCCTGCGAAACGCTCAGTGTGCCGTCCGCTCGCGGCCCAGTTCGAGCGCTTTGGCGCTCGCCGCCGGAATGAGCGGCGGAACGGACTGAAACGCGACAAACAGCAGCGAAACAAACAGCCCCGACACGATGGACACGTGCAACAGGAACGCCTGGATGCTCACGTGCGAGGCGATGAGATACACGCCTGAGAACGCCTGGAGTACAACAAACACCAGGGCGAACAAGGCGCCGCGGAACAAATCCGGACGTTCCCTCCTGAACCGCGCGGTCCAGCTCACCAGCGCGATCATCCAAAGGACGAGAAACAGAGCAAAAGAACGGTGGACCCAATCGAGGAACAGGGGCTCGTGCACGCTGAAGGCGCCACCGGGCTCCGTGGGAATCAAGAGTCCGCGAAACGAGTCGCCAGCGCCGCGCGACGAGATATACGCCCCGATGTACATGTCGAGATAGAGAATTGGGACACCGAGCCACGCGAACCAGCGAAAAGGACCGCTCGGCGCCGGATCGCGCAGGGGCAGCTTCACGCCTGTCGCCAAGTACTCCCCATACACGCGCTCGGCGCGCCGGACGTAGATGGCCAACAAGACCGTGCTGGCAAAGGCTAAAAGCGAGACACCAAAGTGCGTCGCAATGACCGAGGGCGGTTCGTTGTACACCACCGCGAGTCCGCCAAGCACCGCCTCGAGGAGGACGAAGAAGATGCTCAGGCCGACAAACAGCTGGATTTCACGCCAGCCGCGATAGCGCAGAAGCGAGCCCACGGCTGAGAGCAAGAGCAGCAGCGTGAGGATGGGCACGCCCACGCGGTGCATGAACTCGATGAACATGCTGAGCGAGTTCTCGAGCGCCTGGAGGCTCGGAATGACCTGGCCATTGCACATGAACCACTCGTGCCCACAGCCAAAGGCAGAACCCGTGTAGGCGTCGAGAAAGCCAATGCCGTTCACGATAAAGTTTTGCACCGCCGCGAGAATCGCCACGACGAACACGAAGGCGCCAAACGCTCGGCTTCTGACCATCTCTTCTCACCTCCCCGCACAGCGCCTCAACGTCACGCGACGATCGACTTGAACGTCATGATCCAGATGGAGCCGCCGACGACGCAGAACACGATGAACAAGCCAAAGTAGATGGCCGGGACTTGCCAGGCGCGATCGTCGCTCTCCGTGAAGTGCATGAACATGTAGAGCTGCACGAGCAACTGCCCGACGCCGAGGATGACGATGATGCTGATGACCAACGCGGGCGGCTGATGCGTGGCGAGCGCCAGCCAGAACGCGATGGCGGTCAGCACCAGGGACAAAAACAGGCCGAGGACGTGCTTCCAGGGGAAGCCTTCCTCGCGGTGGAACTTATGTTCCTTCGCTTCCACGTCAGATCACCTTCCCGGTGAGGTATACGACCGTAAAGATGAAAATCCAGACGGCGTCGAGGAAGTGCCAGTAGATGCTCCACAGGAACACCTTGCGCGCGGTCACAGGCGTGATCCCCCGGCGCAGCAGCTGGATGACAAGCAGCGTCACCCATAAGAGACCAACCGTCACGTGGCTTCCGTGCGTGCCGACCAGGATGTAGAACGCCGAGAGGAACCCGCTGCGCTGCAGCGTAGCGCCGATGCCGACGTCGTGGATGAACTCGCTCACCTCAAAGCCTAAGAAGACGAGGCCGAGCGCCATGGTGACCAGGATCCAGCCGATCACGGCATTTCGATGGCCGCGCCGCATCTCGTACGTGGCGAGACCGCACGTGAAGGACGAGAACAACAGGGCGATGGTCTCAATCGTGAAACCCGTGACATCAAACAGCTGCTGCGACGTCGGCCCGCCGGCCACACGGCCGTGCATGACGATGTACGTCGCGAACAGGCTGGAGAACAGGATCATGTCCTGGCCAAGGAAGAGCCAGAAGCCGGTAATGCGCAGGCTGTTTTCTTCCTCGTGGTACTCGAGCGGAACGTTGGGGTCCACGGGGTGGTGTCCCCCGTGAACCGCCGTGTTCGCATTCGACATGCCTTACAACCTCCCCGCCGCGGCCTCGGTCTTTTCGATCTCCTCGACCGGGATGTAGTGCGAGTCGTTATACTCGAACGAACGCTGCGCCATGCAGATGAGCACGCCGACAAACCCGACAATCGTCAAGATCCACCACTGGAACACGAAGCCGGCGCCCATGATGAAGAAGAGCGCGCTCATGATGAACGGACGGCCCGAGTTGTTCGGCATGTGAATCGGCCGGAACGGCACGCCCTTCGGCCCGTTGATGGACTCGCCGCTCTGCTTCATCAGCCACCAGGCGTCGCGGCCCTTGACCGTCGGAATGACAGCGAAGTTGTAGTGCGGCGCCGGCGACGTCGTCGCCCACTCCAGCGTGCGGCCGTCCCACGGATCGCCCGTCAGGTCGCGCTCGCCGTAGCGCGCGCTCCACAAGATGTTGTAGACGAAGATGATGAACGCAGCACCCATCATAAACGCGCCGATGGTCGAGATCAGGTTGACGACGCCCCAGCCGTAGCCCGCCGGGTACGTGTACATGCGCCGCGTCATCCCCATGAAGCCGAGGAAGAACTGCGGGAAGAAACAGATGTTGAACCCGACCATGAACGTCCAGAAGTGCCAGCGCCCGAGCTTCTCGTTGAGCAACACGCCAAACATCTTCGGCCACCAGTAGTACAGGCCGGAGAACACACCGAACACCGTGCCACCGATGAGCGTGTAGTGGAAGTGGGCAATCAGGAAGTACGAGTTGTGATACTGGTAGTCTGCCGGGGGCACGGCCAGCATCACGCCTGTCAGACCGCCGATGAGGAAGTTGGGAATCACGCCCAAGCTCCACAGCATCGCGGTCTTAAACTCCAACCGCCCCTTGTGCATGGTGAAAATCCAGTTGAACACCTTGACGCCCGTCGGGATGGCGATGGCCATCGTCGACACGCCGAAGAACGAGTTGACGCCCGGGCCCGCGCCCATCGTGAAGAAGTGGTGCACCCAGGTCACGAAGCTCAGGATGGCAATGGCCACCATGGAGACGACCATCGCGGAATACCCGAAAATCCGCTTGTGCGAAAACGTGCTGATCACTTCGGACATCAATCCGAAGATAGGCAAGATGACGATGTACACCTCTGGGTGTCCCCAGAACCAGAACAGGTTCACGTACTGCATGGGCGCGCCGCCGCCGTTGACGGTGAAGAAGTGCGACCCGAAGTCGCGGTCAATCAGCAGCAACGCCAGCGCAACGGCGAGCACCGGGAACGCGAACAGGATGATCACCGACGTCACGAAGACGGACCAGGTGAACATCGGCAGCCGCATGAACGTCATGCCCGGCGCACGCATGCGAAGGATGGTCACCAAGAAGTTGATGCCGGTCGCGATGGTACCAATACCGGTGATGGACAGGGCCACCAGGTAGTAGTTCTCGCCCGGGCCCGGGTCAAATTGGTTCTCGACGTAGGGCGGATAGCTGGTCCAGCCGCCATCCGGAGAACCGCCGACGACGAACGACAGGTTGAAAAGAAGTGCCGCAAAGAAGAACAGCCAGAACGAAATGGCGTTCAGGTACGGGAATGCGACGTCGCGACAACCGATCTGAAGCGGCACAGCGACGTTGAAGAACCCGATGATGGCCGGCATCGCCATGAACAGGATCATGATGGTGCCGTGCGTGGTGAAGATCTGATCATAGTGGTCTGCACTCAGGAAGTGCATGTTGGGCCAAGCCAGCTGCGCGCGCATGAGGAGGCCGTCCGTGCCTCCGCGGAACAGCATGAGAATGGCCGCAATCATGTACATGATGCCGATCTTCTTGTGATCCACAGTCGTCAGCCATTCGTCCCAAAGCCACTTCCACAAGCGGAACTTGGTCAGGACGACGACGATGCCGAGCGACGCACAAATGATCAAGAAGTCGGACAGCCAAATGAGCGGACCTTCGTCGAGCATGAAGAAATGTACGGCCCAATTGACCACTCCGTGCATGCTCGCTTCCCCTTTCATCCCTGAATTCGCGTCTGCGAACGAGCTTACTGTGGCGTCGTCGACGAGAAGGTCAGCTTGCCGATGAGACCGGGTTTACTGATCTGAGCCTGCGCCTGCTGCGTCAACTTCGGCGCGGTCTGCTGCACGCTCTTCACCCAGTTTTCGAAGTCCGTCGGCGAAAGCGCGTTGACCGTGAACGTCATGTGCGCGAACCCGCGACCATTGTACTGCGCGCCGCGCCCCAGATAGCTGCCCGGGTGATCCGCCTCAAGCCACAACCGAAGATCCATGTGCGGCATGGTGAACTCCATGCCTCCGAGCGCAGGGACCCAGAACGTGTTCATCGGGCCGCTCGAGGTCAACTGGAAGTTCACCGGCACGCCAGCCGGGATATCCACGTAGTTGACCGTCTCGATGTTCTGCGCCGGATATTTGAAGACCCACTTCCACTGTTCCGAAATCACATCGATGGTGATGGATTTCCCGACCACTTTGGCCGTCGCGGCTTCCACCTTGGGCGGATACACCAGCTTGTACGTCACGGCGACCGTCGGAATGGCGAGCGCAATGACGACCAAGATCGGAATGACGGTCCAGAGCGTCTCGAGCTTGGCGTTGCCCTCGATTTCCGGCGGTACATAGTCCGCGTTGTCTGGCCGCGCGCGATACTTGATGATCACCCAGAAAAACAGGATGAACACCGCCAAGACGACAAGCAGCATCAAGATGAACGAGTAAATAATAAGGTAGTACTCACTCCGAGCCACCGGCCCCTGCGGGCTGAGAACCGGCCAATACTTTGGGCTGTCGCATCCCGTGAGGGCGAGTACGGTAAACCCAATGAGCGCGATCAGTCCTCCCACTCGACGCCCTTTTGGCTTCATCGTCGCTTTCGTCTCCCTTCTTTCCCTGTCTGTTGCGAAACTTCCGCGGCGCCCCCCGTATGCAGACGACGATCGACAACGAAACCATCCGACCGGAAAATCCGCACGCATCGCAGTCTGCGGGCCCTCGCAGTGCGCTCCATCGCCAAGTCGATGATACCACTTGGCCCGACATATTTCGCGGAGCGACGGGCTGGACAATATGACGATTTTGAAAAACGTTCAATAAGCAAAACATGCGTCTCGCGATAAGCGAGCCCGGCCTCGTCGTCTCCGCGTCACGGCGCATGAATCCCGCAACCTAGTATTGCTTGTGGGCAGGCAATTTAAACCATGCTACAATGACCTTGTCGCGCCCGCTCAGGTACCGACGGACGCGCCTGAATCCTTCCAAAGGGCGGGAAGCTCGATGGATCTCGTGAACACATTCGCCGATCTCGTGGACATCCTCTCCAAGGACTATGGCGTGCCGGACATTGTGCTCGAGACGTCCACGGTGCTCTTTATCCTTGAATCGCCGCACATCCAGGAGCTGAAACACGGGGCGCCCGTGGCCGGATCGTCCGGTGCCACGATGTCGCGTCACATCTTTGGGCCGGAGTACGGCCACCTGCCGCTCGGCCGAATGGTCAAGAAAAACGCGGAGATGGGCGCGAAACGGCCGCGCCTCTCCGCGATTGGCCTTATCAACGTGTGCAACATTCCTCTGCAGCAAGCGGCGTACCCGCGCGACATTCAGGCCCGATACGCGGACTGGTTCAAGGCGATGAACGCGGTCCGCACGCAAAATCAAAAGATGTCCTTCGCGGACCCGCTCGAACAAGACATTCAGTCCTATCTCGCGATGCACTTGCGCAAGAAGCTGCAAAGCTACCGCGGGCAGTCGCTGACCTTCGTGCCGTGCGGGCGATTTGCGCAAAAGTTCTTCGCACTGGCGGACGTCGACGACGAAAAGTGGACGGTGATCGACGGCGTCCCGCACCCCTCGTACAACAGCTGGGACCGCGCGCAGTACGCGCGTGCCGTGGAACGGGTCGTCGAGGCCGTGGGCCGCGCGGGGGCAGATCTCGCCGTGGCGCTGGAATCAAACGGGCCGCGCGGCGCGTAACACGCGCTTCATCATCTCGGCAGCCGGATAGCCGACATCGTCGTACCGCCTGCACGCCGCTTCGACATCGTACGGGACGCGGCGATGTTCCACGCGGCACTGGTCTTGATCCACGTGAACCACCAGGTACGAGGCCTGGGGAATGCCGTCAAACGGCATGCCGACGCTGCCGAGGTTTGCGATGATCCGTTCACCAAGCGTGCGCACGTACGGCAGATGGATGTGCCCGTACAGATACAGGCGCGCGTCATGCCCCGCCATCAGGAGCCGCTCGGCGTCGGCGTCCGAGGCGTCCGGCGCGACGATCGGGAACGGATCGTACGGCGTCGCATGAAACGCGAGCCAGCGGCCGAAGGGGGCCTCTTCGAGCAGGAGAAGCGGCAGGTTGGCCAGGTAGCGAAGCTCGTCCGGCGTAAGCAGGCTCCGCACAAACACCGCCTCCTCGTCCATGGTGGCGCGCCGCTCTTCGGGCGCCTCACCCGGGCGCACGCCCCTCAACACCCACTCGTCCGCATTGCCGCGAATGACGCCATCCGCCACGTCCGCCACCTTCTCCACGCACGCCTTCGGCGCGTACCCGCGGAAGGCGAGATCGCCGAGGACATAGACGCGGTCACACCCGACGCTTCGCACGTCGGCGATCACGGCGTCAAGCGCCAGTTCATTTCCATGCACATCGGAGAAAAATGCGATCCGCATGGGGACTCCCCTTCCCACCGTACCGTAGTCAAGACCATTGTACGGGTTTCCATGAGGGCGATCACGCCCGCCCACTCACAGCCAGCCCATCTCGTCGGCCTTGCGTATCGCTTCGTGCCGGCTGTCGCACCCAAGTTTCGCCAAGGCCCCAGACAGGTAATTGCGAACGGTGCCTTCCGAGAGAAACAGCCGCTTGGCCATCTCCCGCGTCGAGAGCCCCTCGCGCGCGAGCCGGAGCACGTCCACCTCGCGCGGCGTCAGCGGGTTGTCCGTCTCCATTGCCGCGAGCATGAGGGCCGGATCGAAGATGCGTTGACCTGCGACGATGGCGCGCAGGTGCGCGGCGAGCTCCTCCACCTTGCCGTCCTTCAACAGGTAGCCGTGCACGCCAATTTGAAGTGCACGCCGGAGATACCCGGGGCGCGCAAAGGTGGTCAGCAGGACGACGCCCAAGCCAGGCACGTCGCGCAACATGCGCTCGGCCGCCTCAAGACCGCTCAACTTGGGCATCTCGATGTCGACGAGCGCAAGTTGAGGCTTGACCGCCCGCGCCTGCACCACGGCCTCCTCGCCGTCGTTCGCGACGGCGACCACGTCGAAGTCCCCTTCGAGGGTGAGGAGCGTCGCGAGCGCGTCGGAGACGAGGCCCTGATCTTCCGCCAACAAGACGCGTATCATGACAAGCCCTCCCGCAGGCTGACTGGAACGGGCGCCTCCAAGACCACCACCCAGCCGGGATCGAACGACGGCCAACCTCGCGTCCGGCGATTCCACGCGGCGCGGTCCCAGCACTCGCACGTCCCGCCGATCTGGGCCATGCGCGCGCGCATCCCGGGAATGCCGCTTCCCCCAGGATGTCTGCCGCACTCCGCCTGCCCCGCGCCGTCGTCGGCGACGGCCAGAACCAAACCTTCCGATGTTCGCCAGGCGCGAATGGCGCAGCGCCCCGCGCCACTGTGCCGGACGACGTTCGTCACCGCCTCGCGCAGGCCCATCGCAAAGGCGTGCTCCGCGTCGCGCGGCAGCGCTCCCCACTCGCACGTCATGTTCGCCTCGATGCCTGCCGCCGCGAGCACTTCTTCCGCGGCGCGCCACGCATCCTGCCAGCTCAACGCGCGCATATCCGCCACGTAGGCGCGCACCGATTCGAGCGTCGCCCGACTCACCCGCTCAATCTGGTCGATCTCGGCGCGAGCGCGCGCAATGTCGCCCGTGCGCTCGAGCATACGCGCCGCGACCTGGGCCTTCAGCGTGATGAGCGACAATTGGTGCCCGAGGAGATCGTGCAAATCGCGGCCAATGCGCATGCGCTCCTCGGCCTGGCTGAGGCGCGCGACCTCGCTCTGCGTGGCCTCCAGGCGCGCGTTGGTCTCGGCCAATTTATCCCACGCGCGCATCATGAAGATGAGGATGCTGCCGCCAAACAGCGATCCGGCGAGGAGATAGCCGAAGCCCGTCGGAAAGGCCGCGCCCTCCGCGCGCAGCGCGGCGACGAGAAGCGCCACGCTGATGCAGAGCACGGCGAAGAGAGCCGCGGTCCGCCGCCGCGGCCCGTAAAGGATGGTGGCCGCGGGGTAAAACAGGAGATACACGTAGTCCAGGCTGAAATGGGCCATCATAAACAGGAGAATGGCGAGCTGGCCGCCGAACGCGGCGATGCGCCATCGGCTCGATGCCGGCGTGACAAACGCGACGACGTAACACGCCCCAAAGGCGGCCAAGCAGGCAACGCCGATGGCCATCTCTCCGGCACCAAGCCCGAACAAAAAGGAAGCGGGGTACACCAGCTGAAGCAGAAAGAAGATCATCGTCTCCATCGCTCCGTGGCGAAGCCTTCGCCTCATGACCACAGCCTCCTCACGCGTTTCCCCCGAGCCTTTCCCTCAGGAGACAGAGCGAACCTCGCGCGGCCGGGTGGATAACCAGGCGCTAAGCCCTACGAACACGACAAAATAGGCGAACAGGACCGCGATATCCGCCCAGTGCACCGTTCGGAGCCCGACGACCGACCAGGCGATGTCCGCCAGACGGTAGGTCGGCATGAACAGCGCCAGGTGATGGAAGAACGGAGGCAACACCTGAATCGGAATCCACAGGCCGCCCGCGATGGAGATGAGAAAGTAGACGATGCTGGCCAAAATCTGCGCGGCCTCGCGCCCGCCCACGTGGCCGACAAGCATGCCGAGCGCGGTGAAGACGAGCGCGCCAAAGGTGGTCGCGAGCCCGCACGTCAGCCACTGGCCGATGGACATGTGGACGTGTTCGACAAACGCCCCGACGCAGAACATGATGCCCACGGCGATCGCGTTGACGACTACGTTGGCGGCGATTTTCGTCGTCACGGCTTGCAGACTGGGCCGCGGCGTCGTGAGCATCCAGCTCGCCCATCCCTGCGTCCGCTCGATGGCCACGCGCACCGCGTTGCCGTTGAGGCCCGTGCCCACCACGCCAAAGACGGACATGGAGATCAGGAAGTATTCGGCCCAATCCATGCCACCCATGTGCGTGTCGCGGCCGTACAAATGCACGTACAAAAGGTAGAAGCCGACAGGGAACAGCAACGTGAAGATGAAGTATCGGCGGTTGCGCACGTTGCGCAGCACCTCGATGCGCCACTCCAGCAGCCAAGCGTTCATCGGCGAGCACTCCCTTCCTCGAGGCCCCGGTCCAAGTCCGTCAGCGCCACAAACGCGTCCTCGAGCGCACCCTGAGAGACTTCGAACGAGGAGGCGTCGAGATCGCGCAGAATGATGGCACGCAGCACGTCATCGGGCCGATCCGTCTGGATGCGCACGTGCCGCCCGCTGTAGCGCACGTCGCGGACGTGGGGCAGCGCGGCGATCTGCTCCTTCGTGCAGCGCGGGCCGGCCACGAAGCTGACGAATCGGTTTCCCGCCTGCGCCTTGATGTCGGCCAGGCTCCCATCCGCGATGACCCGGCCCTGCTTGAGCAAGATGACGCGATCGGCGACGGACTCGGCCTCTTCGAGGTGGTGCGTGGTGAGCAACAGGGTGCGGCCGCCGTCGTGGACAAAGTTGCGGAGGCTGTTCCAGAACGCGCGCCGCGACTCGACGTCCATGCCCGTGGTCGGCTCGTCCATCACGAGGAGCGATGGATTGCCCGCCATGGCGAGCGCAAACTGGAGCCTGCGCTGTTCCCCTCCGGACAGTTTGACGGCCTCTCGATCCGCCAGGTGCTCGATGCCCGCCATGCGAAGCAGGTGCGGAGCGGAAACCGGCTCGCGATAGAAGCTGCGGAACCACTCGACGAGTTCCTTGACCTTCACGTTTTGCGGCAGCGTGACGTGCTGTAACATCACGCCGAGGCGCTCTCGGGCAGCGGGATGGCGCGGGGGATGGCCGAACAGGTGCACGGCGCCTTCGGTCGGCCGAGACAGGCCGAGGATCATGGAGATGAGCGTCGTTTTGCCGGCCCCGTTTGGGCCGAGCAAAGCCACAATGGTGCCTGGCTGGACGTGAAAGGTGACATCGTCCACCGCCCGGACCGACTGAAACCGCTTGGACACGTGCTCCACCGAAATGGCGGCTGACACCAACCGAAATCGCCTCCTCAGGGGTGATGATTTCATCGTACGGGTTCGGTGGTCTTAGGGCTAGTGGGGGTTGTCATCGGACCGATATGACAACTGTCACGCCGCGGCGCGCCGCGTGCTCCTCGCGCGGGTGATGCGCTTTGCGGCGCAGGCTGCCATGCGCGCCGTTTCGGAATGCGTTATCATGAGGACATCCATCGACCCGCACGCAGAAGGCGAGGGAAATCGAATGCGGGTGCGCCACCCATCGACGGGCGTTCGGCCCCATTTTGACGACGAGGACGACGATTTGCTGCTCGAGATGGCGGAAGACTTGCCGGGCCTAAGCGCCGAGGAGCCCCCGCAAGAAGGCCGGCCGCGCGCGGATGCGGCCAACGGCGAAGCCGCTTCTCCCGGCGCCTAAGGGAGCGCCTCCGCATGCCCCACCTGGTCGTCGTGAAACAGGCGCTCAATCTCGCCCAGAGCCCCTTCGTGCGCGAGCACGAGCAGATGATCGCCCTCCCGGATGCGCGTGCCACCGCGCGGCACCACGGCCTTCCCGCCCCGCACCACGGCGTAGCACAGAGCGCCCGGGGGAAAGGCGAGATCGCGCAGTCGCTTCCCGGCGCTTGGCGATCCCGGCGTCACCTCAACCGGCACCATGACAGCCGCTTCGCGCGCGATGGCGAGCAGTTCGCACAGCGACTCGGGCGGCGTGGCCTGGACAAGCCCGAGTCGCTCGGCCAGCCAGTTCGCGCTGGTGCCCTGAAGCAGCGCGGAGACGATCACGACGAAAAACACCACTTCCACGAGCGCGATGTAGCCCTGCACGTGCGCCTCGACGGCGAACAGGACGAGCACGATGGGCGCGGCGCCGCGCAGGCCGGCCCACGCGATGAACCAGCGCTCGTCGGCGCTCATCCGAAACGGCAAGGTCGACAGCCAGACGGCCGCCGGCCGAGCCACAAAGATGGCGCCCAGTGCGAAGAGCAGCCCAGGCACGGCGACGTCGGCGAAGTCGCGCGGCACGAGGAAAAATCCCAGCGCCACAAACATGACAATCTGCACAATCCAGGCGAGACCCTCGTGAAAGCGCAGCACGGCGACGCGCTCGCGAATCTCCCCGCCCGCCATCGCGACGCCCGTCAGGTACACGGCGAGGAAGCCGCTGCCCTCGAGCAGCTGCGCGACGCCGAACGATAAAAGCGCGACGGCGAGCGTCACCGCCGGATACAGTCCCGGCGCGTCGAGCCGAGCCGCCGCGATGAGCCGGCGGCCCAAAAGCCCGATGACCCATCCGACGCAGAGCCCAATCCCCATTTGCGCCACGAATAAGCCGATCACGTCCAGCGGGCGAAGCCCACGCCCACCCGCCTGGGCGAGATCGATCAGCACCGTCATGAGGAAAAACGTCATGGGGTCGTTGGTGCCCGATTCCACCTCGAGCACGTCGGCCAGGCGCGCCTTGAGGGACGTGTTGCCAAGCACGCTGAACACGCTCGCGGCATCCGTGGAACTGGCCGCCACGCCGAGCATCGCGCAGGACAGCCACGGCAGCCGCAGCACGGCGTGCGCCAGCGCGGTCATGATGGCGCTCTGGGCGAGCACGCCGACGGTGGCCAGGGAGATGGACGGCCAGAAGGCCCTGCGGACGCGCGCGGGCGTGGTGTGAAAGCCGCCGTCAAACAGGATCATCGCAAGCGCGAAGGAACTCAGGTTGGTCGCCACGTCCGGCGAGATGGCGGTCAAGAGATCCGGGTCGATCGCGGCGATGCCGCAGCCGAGCGCCACGAAGCCCACCATGGCCGGAAGGCCGACCCGGCTGTGGGCGCTCGCGATCAACACGCCCGAGAGCAGCACAACCGCGACGACGACGCTCGCGACGCTGACCGTGCTCATCCGCGTTCCACCTGTTGCCGCGCTTGAATGCGCTCGTTCAGGCGCCGCAACAGGCTGAGGAACACGCGCCGCTCTTCGTCCGTCCAGTCACCCACCAGCTCGCGATACAGCTCCAAGCGCGACGCGCGGGTGGCCTCGAGCGCCTCCACCCCCGCCTCCGTGATGGTCAAGCGAAGCTGGCGCTTGTCCCCCTCGTCGCGCTCCTTCGCAATCCAGCCTGCCTCGACGAGCGGCGCGATCTGCCGGCTGATCGTGGAGATATCCAGGAGAAACCGCGCGGCCAGTTGACCCGCCGTGAGCTCCCCCTCCTCGCGCAGCGCCAGCAAAATCAGATAGGCCGAGCGATCGATCTCCCGGTGCCTGCGCCACGACTGGCGCGCGCCTTCCAGCCGCCGAGCGAAAATCGCCATTTCGCGCTCCAGCGCCTCCAACGATGCCCGCGAGTCCATGTTCCCCTGATCCATGTCCGCCTCCTTGAGGTCCTGCACGCAGGTCCTGCACGAAATTTGAGCGCTCCACATTCACGCAGGTGCATTCTCGACACGATAGTTGTATAATACAATAGTTGTGTGCACTTCACTTCTCGAGTCCCTTAACAACCCTTCACATCCCACAGCTTGACCTAGGTTCGTGCTAGGAGAGGAGGAATTCCCGTGTCCGCGCAACCGGATGTCGCACAGGAGTTCGATCACGCCGAGTCGAACATCTTGCGCCAACCCGCTCCCGTGTGGGCGGTCGCCTTCGCCTGCGTCGTCGCCTTCATGGGACTCGGGCTGGTTGATCCAATTTTACCCGCGATCTCGGCGCAACTCCACGCCACCAAGGCGCAAACGGAGCTCTTGTTCACCAGTTATATGCTTGTCACCGGCTGCATGATGGTCTTCACCGGTTTCATTTCCACCCGCATCGGCCCCAAGTACACCCTGCTCTGCGGGCTCGCGCTCATCATCGTGTTCTCGTTTTTGGCCGGGCGCTCGCACAGCGTCGGCCAAATCGTCGGCTTCCGCGGCGGATGGGGACTGGGTAACGCCATGTTCATCGCCACCGCGCTCTCCGTCATCGTCTCGTCGGCGCGCGGCACGGCGGCCAGCGCCATCATCCTGTACGAGGCCGCGCTCGGGCTCGGCATTTCCGTCGGACCCCTGCTCGGCGGAACGCTCGGCCAGCACAGCTGGCGGTACCCGTTCTACGGCGTCGCCACGCTGATGGCCATCGGCTTTGTGGCTGTCCTGCTCTTCCTTCGAGGTGTGCCGAAACCTGCGCACCGTGCCTCGATCGCAGCGCCATTTCGCGCGCTCGGCCATCTGAGCCTGCTGACGCTCGGCTTGACGAGCCTGTTTTACAACTTCGGCTTCTTCACCCTGCTCGGCTACGGCCCGTATCCGCTGCACATGTCGGCCATCGGCATCGGCTACACGTATTTCGGATGGGGCATTCTCCTCGCCATCACGTCCGTCTTCGTGGCGCCCTGGCTGGCGGAGAAGTTCGGGATCCTGCCCGTCATGTACACCATCCTGGCCCTGTTTGCGCTCGACCTGTTGGTCATGGGCCTGGCGGTCCATTCGCGGTGGACGCTCGTCGTCTGCATCATCCTTGCGGGCGCGTTCCTCGGCGTGAACAACACCATCATTACGACGGCCGTCATGCAAGCCGCGCCCGTCGAACGGCCCACCGCGTCGGCAGCGTACAGCTTCGTGCGTTTCGTGGGCGGCGCCGTGGCACCCTGGCTCGCCGGCAAGCTGAGCGACGCCGTCGGACCTGCCATGCCGTTTTTCATCGGATGCCTAGGCGTGGTGGTGGCCATCATGGTACTGTGGATGGGACGAAACAAGTTGCGCCACATCGAGTACGTGGCCCACTGACAGGGCAGAGGATGAACCCTATGGAGCTGTATTTTCTCGGCACGGGCGCCGGGGCCCCCTCCCGGCGCCGCAACGTCTCCGCCATCGCCCTTCGGCTGACCCGCAACGACAGCACCGTCTGGCTGTTTGACTGCGGCGAGGGGACGCAACACCGGATGTTCGACGCGCCGTTTGGCCCCAATCGCGTCGATTGCATTTTCATCACCCATCTCCACGGCGATCACATCTTCGGCCTGCCCGGCCTCATCAGCACGAGATCGTTTCCAGAACACGTCGATCCGCTCCACCTGTACGGGCCGCCCGGCATCCGGGCGTTTGTGCAGGCCGCCATCACCGCGAGTCAAACCCATTTGAACTACGACATCCATTACCACGAATGGCCGTCGCCGAATCCCGAACCGGTGCGCGAAGGCCTGTACACCATTCGCGCCATGCTTCTCGATCACGCCGTACCGTCCTACGGCTACCGCATCGAGGAGGCGCCCTTCCCGGGCCGCCTGCACGCCGACCGCCTGCAAAGCGACGGCATACCGCCGGGCCCGCTCTGGGCCGAGCTCAAGTCGGGCAAAGACGTCACGCTCCCTGGCGGGAAAACGCTCTCTGCCGCGGACTACGTCGATCCGCCCGAGTCAGGGCGGGTGATTGCCATCCTGGGCGACACGAGGCCTTGCCCAGCCGCCGTGGAGCTTTCCCGCGGGGCGGACTGCTTGGTCCATGAAGCGACTTTTCTCAGCGAACACGCCCATCTCGCGACAGCCTTCTTCCACAGCACGGCGCGCCAAGCTGCCGAAATTGCGCGGGAGGCCGGCGTGAAGACGCTCATCCTGACCCATATCAGCGCGCGCTATGAACGGGCCGAGGAAGAGGAAATCCTCGAGGAGGCGCGGGCGGTCTTCCCGAACACGCTGCTCGCGCACGATGGCATGGTCTACCCCGTCGCGCGCAGGCGAACGCTCTGACGGCCGACCCTCGCGGTGCGGCCGCTTGACATTTCGGCCCAGGCATTTTATGATCCGCGTGTACTAGTCGACATAGTACAAGCGGATGCGTTCCGCACGCCTGCGCGAACGTGCGGAACGAAAGGATGATGCCCATGTGGCTTCAGGTGGATCCGCGAGCGCCCACGCCCGTCTACCAGCAGATTGTGGACGGGGTCAAAGCGGCGGTGGCCGCCGGTTGGCTCGCGCCAGGGGATCGCCTGCCCTCCGTGCGTGACCTCGCCGTGGCGCTCGCCGTCAACCACAACACCGTGGCAAAGGCGTATCAGGAACTCGAGCGAAGCCGCGTCATCGAGG
Organism: Alicyclobacillus vulcanalis; assembly: GCF_900156755.1. Taxonomy (GTDB): domain Bacteria; phylum Bacillota; class Bacilli; order Alicyclobacillales; family Alicyclobacillaceae; genus Alicyclobacillus; species Alicyclobacillus vulcanalis. Next base: position 97,094 of record NZ_FTOO01000010.1, on the reverse strand, counting down.
TCATCCGCGGAAGAGGCACGTTCGTGACGAGGCCAAGCCGTACCCCTCCGGACGCTGCCGAGCGAATGGAGAAGCTGCGCGACGCACTTAGGCTGGCGTGGATCGAGGCGTACCACCTTGGGCTGACGGATGCCGAGTTCGAGCGCATGTTTCACCAGGCGGGCGAAGCGGCGCGAGGTCGTGCGGACATGGAAGGGGTGTAGATGAGCAACGTGCTCGCGGTTAGAAACGTATCCAAGCAAATGGGCGGCCGCCACGCGCTCTCCTCCGTCTCATTCTCGGTCCATCACGGCAGCATCCACGCTTTGCTCGGGGCCAACGGGTCGGGCAAGACGACGATGTTGCGCGTGCTCGCCGGACTGTATCGACCGGACGCGGGCGAGATCGACTGGATGGGGCAATGCGTCTTGCCGTGGGCCGATCCGGCGTGGCGAACCGAGTTGGCGCTGGTCGACCCGCTGATCTCGCCGCCGGGCCGGCTCACCCTGGAAGAATGGGGCGCTCTCGGCGCGCGCATGTACGCGAACTGGGACGAGCATCGATTCATCACACTCATCACGAACCTTGAGCTGCCCAGGAAGGAGCGCATTCGCCGCCTATCGCTCGGCATGCTCACGCAGGCGAAGCTGGCGTTCGCCCTTGCGGTGCGGCCGCGCTTGCTCCTGCTCGACGAGCCCACGACGGGTTTGGATCCCGTGGTGCGGCGGCAGATGTGGCAGTGGCTGCTCGCCGAGATCGCAGACGCGGGCACGACGGCTGTGCTCGCAACCCACGACATCGACGACATGGAGCAGCTGGCGGATAGCGCGACGGTCTTCTTCAAGGGACGCGCGGTGTGGTCGGGCGAACTCGAGGAAGCCAAAGCGCAGTTCGCAAAAGTCGTCGTTCGGGCAACCGGGATTCGGGCCCTGGCGTCCCTGGCCCCCGCGGTCGCGTGGCAGACCTCCGGCCACGGCGAATGGAGCGCCATGGTGGAACGGGACGCGCTTCCTGCCCTGACCGCACAGCTGCGCGAAGCAGGTGTGAACCAAATGATGGTGCAGGAACGCCTGCCGCTCGACGAGTGGTTTCGCTGGCTCATGCGAAGGGAGGGATACGTGCGTGACAGCGACAAAATCTCGTAACGCCGTTTGGTGGTTCGCGTGGCGCACGCTCATGTGGTGGCTCATCGCAACGCCCTTTGTCCTGGCGCGCAACTGGCTCCTTCCCTTCCTGGACGCCCACTCCGCGGACCTCTTGCGCCAGAACCTGAGGGTCACGGCGATGGGCGCGGCCGCCAATCAGATGGATGCCGGCGTCTTCTGGGCCTTGCTCCTCGGCGTGCTGTCGCTTGGCCTCTTGACGCGCCGCGGCGAGCTGATGGCCTTGCTCGCCGGGCCCGTGCGCCGACAGGACGTGTACGTCATTCACGCGTGCCTGACGGGCGGTGGGCTCATTCTGGGCCAGCTCGTGGTGGCGTGCTACCTGTGCGGGCTTGACGCGCTTGTCGGCCTGCCTGCGCACCCGGCCCTGCTGGTCCACGTGCTCGTCAAGCGGCTGCTCCTGTACCTCGCGGCGTGGAGCGTCGGTCTCGCCGCCGGAGCCACCATCTCGAACGTCGTGATGGCCGTGATCGCCGCGTGTGGCGTCAGCGCATTCCCCGTCTATGTCGCCTTGCTCGCCGAATATTTGGGCGCCAAGTGGCTTGGCATACCGCCAGCCCACTTGTATCAGGCCATCGCGCAACTGTCGCCGTTTTCCCTATTGGACCAGGTCACGGGCGCCTCGCTCGCAGGTTACGCGCTGTGGTTTGTCGCCTGGATCCTCGGGTGGACATGGCTTGGGTTTCGGCTGTTCCAGCGCCTGCCGCTGGAGCACCTGTCCGAGGCCTTCCCATTTGAAGCCTATCGCTCGCTCTTGTTCCTCGGCATCGCGCTGTGCGCAAGCCTGGTCATCACCGTCTGGGTGGACCACGTCGTCGATCTCGGCCAGACCCGCACAGCGGCCGTCGAAGCGTTTGTCATCTGGCTCGCTGCGACGTGTGGCTTGTTGGCCGCACTCACATTCGGCCGCCGCCGGCGGTCACGGAGGTGGAAGGCTTGAACGTATTGCAGTTGTTTGATGTGAGCAAGCGCATCGGTTCGCGCGAGATCGTGCATCAGCTCAACATGACCGTCCGGGCAGGGGAGGTCTACGGGTTTCTCGGGCCGAACGGCGCGGGCAAGACCACGACCATCCGCATGATCGTCGGCCTCATCCGGCCCACCCGCGGCGCCATTCACGTCCTGGGCCATGACGTCGAGCGGGAGCCTGTGGCCGCCAAGCGATACCTCGGCGCCATCGTCGAAAATCCCGAGATGTATGGATACCTGACGGGCCGGCAGAACTTGTTGCACTTCGCGCGGCTCGCTGGTCTCGATGGCCCCTCGGCGCGCGCTCGGGTGGAGTACGTCGCCGAGCGCGTCGGCCTCAAGGCCCGCCTCGACGACAAGGTCAAGCGATACTCCCTCGGCATGCGCCAGCGCCTAGGCGTCGCGCAGGCCCTCCTCGGCGATCCCAAGCTGCTTGTGCTCGACGAACCCACGAACGGGCTCGATCCGGCTGGAATCCGCGAGTTCCGCGAACTCGTCCGGTCGCTGGCGGCGGAGGGCATGGCCGTGTTTGTGTCCAGCCACCTGCTGTCCGAAGTGGAGCAGATGTGCGATCGCGTCGCCGTGCTGCAGAACGGCAGCGTCATCGCGGAGGCAAAGGTTGACGAGCTGCGATCCCAAAGCGGCAGCGTTCGGCTGCGCGTGTCGCGGCCGAATGAAGCGGTGCTCTGGCTGCAGGCGCATGGTTACGACGTCGACGCATCGGGCGACGGCCTGACCCTGGCTCATCTCGACGACGCGCAGGTGGCCCGCACCCTCCGCCACCTCATGGACGCAGGATTCGAAATTTACGAGGCCGCGCGCACCGGCGGCTTGGAGCAATCGTTTCTCGCCCTCACAGGCGCAGGATCGGGAGGGGATCAAGCATGATGTTCATGCGCGTCGTCCAAAACGAGTGGATGAAGCTCGTCCGCCGCAGGCGGCTCACCGCCGTGATCGTGCTCGCGCTTTGTTTGGTGGGCATGTTTGGCCTGGGTGAGTTGCACGAAAAGCAGGTCTACAGCCGCGTCGCCGTGCAGGAAACGCCGGTGAGTCCCAACTGGCGCGCGCAGGCCGAGCAAATCCTCGCCGCATCGCAAGAACGGCTGAAGCAACTCGACCAGGCCCAAAGCGCCTCGGCGCCAAGCGCCACCCAAGCCGACACGCGCGCCTCGCTCCAACAGCAGGTCCAGGAGGCGCGATACCGCCTGAGCCGGGATGTCGCACCGCTCGCCCCGAATCGTGTCAACGCGTGGTCAGAAACGATTGACTTCCTTGGCCCGGTCAGCCGCATTTTTCTCCCGCTTCTCGTCATCGTGCTGGTCGGCGATATCGTGGCGGGCGAAATGACGCAGGGCACCATCAAGTTGCTTCTGGTGCGGCCCGTGAGAAGGCGCACGCTCTTGTGGGGAAAGTGGGCTATCGCCGCCGCGTCCTCGGCCGCGCTGTCGTTTCTCGTCTGCTTCGCGTTCCTCGCCACAGCGCTGGCCATCGACGGAGCGCAGGGCGGCTGGCAGCCCACATGGCTCAACGTGCACGTGAAGTTTTACAGCGCGCCGGGATCGCTGCAGCCCATTCCCGTCTCCAGCTACGATCACGCCGCCGTCTGGCCTATGTGGCAGGCATTCTTGCTGCAAAGCGCGCTCGTGGCCGCCGCCATGGTGGCTGTGGCCTCCATCGCGTTCACCTGCTCCGTCCTCCTGCCCTCCGCCATGGTCAGCACGTCCGCGGCCATGGGCACCATTATCATCGGCTACATGGTGGCCGCGATGGCGCGCGGGCAAAGCTGGGTCAAGGCCCTGTTCACGACGCACCTCAGCTTGTATGGAAATCTCGCCGGGGGCACCGCCTACAGCATCGGATCTCCCGTGACACTGCAGGAGGGGCTGTGGGTGCTCCTTCTTTGGACGGTGGTGCCGCTCGCGGTCGCCTTCGCCCGGTTTGGCCGCCAGGACGTGCTGAACGCCTGATGAAGCCGGAACACATGAAGGGCTTTGCCCCTCGCCTGTGCGTTGTCTGACTTGCAAAGCTAGGCCAAAGCGGCGACGATAGACAGGAGGAAAGGAGCCGGGATCGTGCAGCTTGCGCATTTTTCCATCCGCCGACCTGTCACCATCACCATGCTGATGATCGCCCTCGTCGCCGTGGGCCTGTTTTCCCTTCTCCACCTGCCGGAGGAGCTGTATCCGAAGCTCAACCTGCCCGTGGCCGCCGTGGTCACCTCGTGGAACGGCGCCTCGCCCGAAGAAGTCGAAAAGCAGATCTCCCATCCGCTCGAGCAGGCGCTCGAGGGGCTGTCGGGCGTCAACCTCATCGAGTCGCAGTCGACGGCCGGCAGTTCCCTCGTCATCGTCGAGTTCAACTACGGCGTCAACCTGGACGAGGAGCTCAACCAGATGCGCAGCCTCGTCAACCGCGTCGAGCAGGCGCTCCCTTCCGACGCCTCGACGCCGCTCGTCCAGCAGTTTGACCCCAACAGCCTGCCCATCATGCGGATCGCCGTGTACGGGTCGAAGCGCGTGCCGCTGCAGACCGTCTCCGACGCCGCCGCGAACGTCGTCGAACCTGCCATCGAGCGCCTGAACGGCGTCGCAGGTGTGCAGGAGGCCGGCGGGCTCGTGCGGCAGATCACCGTCCTGGTCGATCCCGACAAGCTCAAGGCCTACCACCTGAACATCGAGCAGGTGGTCAACGCCATTGCCGCCAACAATCTGTCGGCAGACGCGGGGCAGGTGCACAAAGGGACGCTCTTCATCCCTCTGCACGTCAGCGGAGAAATTTCGTCCCCGTCCGATCTCGGCCAGCTTCAAATCCCGCTTCCGTTGCGCGGCGCGGTGAAACTGAGTCAGATCGCGCAAATTCAGGACGGCCACGCGCCCATCGATCTCGTGAGCACCGTGAACGGCGCCCCCGCCGTCACGCTCTCCATCTCGCAGGCTTCGGACGCCAACATCGTCCAGGTCTCGAACAGCGTCTGGCAGGCACTTCCGAGCCTCGAGCAACAGCTGCCCCCGGGCGTGCACGTGGAGGTGCTGACGGACGACGCACAGCCCGTGCGCGACACCATCCACACCGTCGTCAACCACACGGTGCTTGGATTCATCTTTGGCATTCTCGTCATACTCCTCATCCTGCGCAGCGTGCGCTCGACCATCGTCGTCGCCGTGGCCATTCCCATCGCCACCCTGTCGACCTTCGCGCTCATGGCCGCGGCCGGACTGTCCATCAACTCCATCACGCTCGGGTCGCTCGCGGTCGGCCTGGGTTCACTCGTCGACTTTTCCATCGTCGTGCTCGAATCCATCTTCCGCTCCAGGCAGCGCGGCCTCTCGCCCATGGAGGCGGCGGTCGTCGGCACGGAAGAGGTCGGCCTCGCGGTCTTCGTCGCTGCGTGCGCGCAGGTGTGCGTGTTCGCGCCCTCCATCTTCGTCCCGGGCATCGCCGGCCAGTTCTTCCGCCCCCTGTCGCTCACCGTTTCGTTCTCGCACGTGGCGGCCCTGTTCGTGGCGCTCACCTTTACGCCCATGCTCGCCTCCCGCCTCCTGACCGGCCGGCGGTTCGAGGCGCCGGATCGCATTCCCGGCCTTGACGCGCCCATGCGCTGGTACGCGCCGTTCGACTGGTCGGCCCGGTTCATGCACGGCTTGACGCGGGTGTATCGGCGCCTGCTCGCCTTCAGCCTGTCCCACCGCAAGATCATCTTCGCGATCACGACCCTCATGTTCGTCGCGAGCGTGGCGATGGTGCCGAAGATCGGGTTTGAGCTCGTGCCCAATGTCGGCGAGGACGAGATGACCGTGAGCATCGAGACGCCGCCCGGCACGTCTCTCGCCGCAACGGAGCAGGTGGCCCAGCGCGTCGAAGCGCTCGCCCGCGCGCACCTGCACGGGATCGACCAAATCGACGCGCAGGTGGGCGGCAACAGCTACTCGGCCCTGCCCGCCACGAATCAGGCCACGCTGACCGTGCGCTTTCAAGACACCATCTCCAGCCGGGAGGTGGAGGACATGACCGCCCAGTTCAACCAGCTGACGCAGTCGTTTTCCGGGGCGACGGTCACGGCCTCCGCCGCGTCCGCGAATGGGGCGAGTGGGCCGGCGTCGGATCAGATTTCGGTCCAAATCCAGGGTCCCGACGTCGCAGAACTCACGCGGCTTGCCAACCAGGTCGCAGACGCCATGCGCCGCGTCCACGGGCTCGAAGACATCCAAAACGGCGCCACGACGGCGATGCCCAACGTCACCCTCAAGCTCGATCCGGCCCTGCTCGCCCAGTACGGACTCACGGCCCAGGCGGTCGAGAGCGTCTTGAAGGCCGACGTCGGCGGGCAAATCGCTTCGACGTACGACGTGAACGGCAACACGTACAACATCGTCGTCGAATTGCCGCCGAGCTACGCGCAAAACCTCGCCCACCTGCAGGATCTCACGGTGGAAAACCAGCAGGGCGTCATGGTTCCGGTCACGAAACTGGGCAGCGTCTCCGACGGGTTTGAGCCGCCGAGCATCACGCACATCAACGGCTTGCGGACCGTGGAGGTCAGCGCGACGCCGTACGGCATCACCGAGGGCCGGGCGCAGCTGGCGTTGTCCAAGGAGCTGAAGTCGATTCAGGTGCCACACGGATACAGCGTGGGATTCGGGCAAGGGGGCGCATTTTTGCGGCAGACCATGTTCGACATGCTGTGGGCTTTCGCGTTCTCGGTCGCGCTCTTGTACATGCTCATGGCGAGCTTGTTCGAGTCGCTCGTCACGCCGTTCGTCATCATGTTCTCGCTGCCGCCCACGTTTATCGGCGCGGCGCTCGGGCTCGTGCTCACCCATCGCTCGCTGAACGTCGATTCCGCCATCGGCGTCATCATGGTGATGGGCCTCGTCGCCAACAACGCGATTGTCCTCGTCGACTACGCGAATCGGCTGCGAAGAGGTGGCTCGAATTTGCGCGACGCCCTGATGGAGGCCGGTCCCGTCCGCCTGCGCCCCATCCTCATGAGCACCGCCACCACCGTCCTGGCGATGTTGCCCCTCGTCATCGGCTACGGCAAGGGCGCCGAGACGCTCGCCTCCATGGCGACGGTCATCGCCTTTGGCCTGACCTTCTCCACCATGGTCACGCTCTTGCTCGTGCCCGCGGTGTACCTCGCCATCAGCGGCAAGCGCGACAAACCAAAGCGGGCTGGCGCGGAGCCATCGGCTCCGTGACCAGCCCGGCCGTCACGGGACGAGTTCAACCGGCACCCCCAGAGCGCGCAGGTGATCAAAAAACGTCGGACATGTCTTGGAGACGCATCCCGGATCCTCAATCTCCAGCCCGTCGGCGCCAAGCGCCAGCACGGACAGCGCCATGGCCACGCGGTGATCGTCGTACGACGCGAGCACCGCGCGGCGGGGCGTCCCCGGCTCGATGCGCACGCCATCCTCGCGCTCCTCGGCGCGGACGCCCAGGCGCGAGAGCGTCTCCACAATCACGCGCAGGCGATCCGACTCGTGGTGCCGAATGTGGCCGACGCCCGTGATCTCAATCGGGCCATCCGCGAGCGGCGCGAGAAACGCGAGCGTGAGCGTCTGGTCCGACATCTCCTTCATGCTGATGGAAAAGCCGCCGCGCAGCTTCTCCGGCCCCCGCACTTCGATGCCCGCGCGAGACGATTTCACGTCGCAGCCCATCTTCGCGAGCACATCCACGAAATGGACGTCGGGCTGCCGGGTGTTCTGCGTGAGATTCGTCACCCGCACCCGTCCCCCCGTCGCGGCGGCCGCGGCGAAGAAATAGCAGGCCGTCGATGCATCCGCCTCGATGTCGTACGCGCGGCCGCGGTACCCACACGGCTCCACCGAGATGGAGGTGAGCTCATCGTCCGCACTGCAGCGCGCCCCGAAATCGCGCATCATGTCGAGCGTGATCTCGACATAGGCGTGTTGAACGATGTGATCGACAATCCGCACCTCGGTCGGGGCCTTCGCGTACGGAGCCGCGATGAGCACGCCGCTCACAAACTGCGACGATTGCGCCCCCGACATCTCCACCGCGCCGCCCGACAGGCCCCGCGCCCGCAGGCGGATGGGCAACGTCTCCGGCCGCTCGAGCGGCACAATGTCGGCCCCCAGCGTGCGGAGTGCCCGAAACAATTCGCCCATCGGCCGCTCGTTCATGCGCCTGCTTCCGCGGATCTCGTACTCGCCGCTCGAGGCCGCGAGCGCGGCCGTCAGAAACCGCGCCGTCGTCCCACCCGCGCCCGTGTACACCGCGGTTCGGCTCGCGGGAAACCGGCCGTTTGCCCCCTGAATGCGGACGCGATCGCCCTCCACGTCGACCCGGACGCCGAGCGAACGCAGCGCCTCGATGCACCAGTAGGCGTCGTCGCTCTGCAAAATGCCCGACAGCACCGACTCGCCGTCGGCCAAGGCCGCGATGACGAGCGCACGGTTGGTCACACTCTTCGATCCCGGCACGCGCACGTCCGCGTCAACCCGCCCCGGCATCGGCCCCACGCGGGCCAGGCGATACCCTTCGAGCGCCCAGGGCGATCTCGCCTCGAGGTCTGCACCGTGCTTCGCGTCCATCCTCACGGCACCCGCCGGATCTTCTCGGCGATGGGCGTGCGCGGCTTCGCGGGCGGTACCTCTGCCGGATAGCCCAACCCAATGATATTGGCAATCTCGTACTCGTCCGACACGCCGAGGACCTCGCGCGCATGCTCTTGCCAACCGATGGAGGTCCAGCGAATGCCTGCGCCGTGGGCTTCCGCCACAAGGCTCAGGTTTTCCAGGAAGCACGACACCGCCATCAGGTTTTCGTCGCGCTCGATTTGCGACGCCCCCCGCTTCGAGAGCACCGCGAGCACCACCGGCGCATCGCCAAAATTCGCACCGTGCCGGAGATTCATCCGAGCTTCCGGCCCCACGACGATGATCTCCCACGGCTCGGTCATCTTGTGATTGGGCGCATTCGCCGCCTCCTGCAACCAGCTCATCCACGTCGCCTCATCGATGGGGTCCGGCTTGAACAGCTTGATGTGCCGGCGCCCTCGAATCGCCTCCAAAACCTCCATGCCTCTCCCCCCAAGCGTTCATTGCGATCCCGCGGCCCGCCGAGCGCGGCGCCACAGGGACAGATCTCGTCCGAGGATGGCCTCGAGTCGGTCGATATCCGGCGCAAAAAAGGCGGCCAGCTCTTCGCGAAGGTCCGGCTCCATCTCCATGCGCCCAAGCACCATCGACTTGGCGCGGTTGCCAAGGCGCTCGCGCACGCTCGCCGGAATGAAGGGCTTCACGATCTCCTTCAGCGCGTTTGGCTTCGCGATGAAGTTGTAAATCGATCTCGACTTCGGAATGCCAGACTCGTTGTGGCGGACGGAGGTATCCGGGACGAAGTCCGTGGACACGCCGAGAAACGCGCAGCAGTCCCTGACCACCTGAACCGGATCGCGCGCGAACTCCTCGAACAGGATCACCTTGACCTGCTCCGGACCAAACACGTCGAGATACCGCTTGACCTGCGCCGCATACAGGCCGACGGCACGATAATACCACAGCGGCTCGTAGTGTTGGCGGATGCGCTCCTCCTCCTTGGCAAGCGACTCGCGGAACGGGAGCGTCTCGCGCTCGTCTCGCACGAGGTGCATGTACGCGGAGAAGGCGCGATCGACCGGATTCCGCAGCATGATGAGGATCTTCGCGTCCGGATACGCCTCTCGAATGCGCCTGGCCGTGCCCGGGTAGAACAGGTAAAATACGGACGCCTCGCCGACGGCGCGCTCGCCCTTGTGGCCATCGAACAGCTTCAGGTACGCCTCTTCGTCGCGAATGGTGTACAGGTTCATGCCCTCGTCGCCGGGGCCTGTGAAACGCTCGGGAAAATCAGGAATGGAGAAGAAGTGAGCCTCTTTTTTCGGCGGAATGTAGATGTCCGGGTGCTGGCTCAGGTACCTGTCGAGCGAGCTCGTCCCGCTCTTCGCCGCACCCACGATGAAAAAGTTGGGCCGCGCCACGTCCATCCCCTACCTTTCCCCGGCCGCTCGTTCGCCGGCGCGCTGCGCCGATGCGCCGAGCAGGCCGCGCTGCTCAAGGTGATGGAGAATGGCCCGCACGCACTCCCGGAGCGGCGTTCGATCCGTCTGGACCATGACATCCGGGCGGATGGGCGGCTCGTAGGGATCGTCGATGCCCGTGAAGCCCTTGATCTCCCCGGCCAGCGCGCGCTTGTACAGCCCCTTGGGATCCCGCGATCTGCACACCTCGACGGGACAATCGACAAACACCTCGATGAACTCCCCAGGCTCAAACATCGCCCGCGCTGCCTCGCGATCCCGCCGATACGGCGAAATGAGGCCGCAGATGGCGATGATCCCCGCGTCGACGAACAGCTTCGCGACCTCCGCCGTTCGGCGGATGTTCTCCGCGCGATGCTCAGGCGAAAAGCCGAGATCGCGATTCAGACCGTGGCGGAGGTTGTCCCCGTCCAAGAGATACGTGCGCACGCCGCGCTCGTGGAGCGCGAGTTCGAGCGCGCCGGCAATCGTGGATTTGCCCGATCCCGACAGCCCTGTGAGCCACACGACACAACTGGAGTGCCCGTTCAACCGGCGCCTGTCCGCCTTCGTCACCGGCGTCGGCTGCCACACGATGGTGTTCATCACTCACCCTCACTTCATGCGTGTCTCCCCCAACAGACGCTCCATGTGGGCCGCGAGTTCCCCCACGACCTGTTCGCTGGAATACGCCATGGGCACGGGCACGGAAAACGACTCGCCGCGCTCAAACGCGTCCATCAGCGCCACGATGGCCGACGCGATCCCGTCGACGTCGCGCGGGCTCACGACGGGATGGCCCTCGGCGCGAAGGACGTCCGCGGCGGTCCCCTCCACGTCCGTAATACCCAGTATTTTCCTACCGGCGCCCAAATAATCGATCAGCTTGGAGGCCAGAAACGGATTCCGGCCCGTGGGCGACGGCGCATCAATGAGGAGCAACACGTCGGCGCGCCGCATCCGCGCGAGGCTCTCCAGGTACGAGACGCGCCCCTTGCGGATGGGAACGGGCGATTGCGCCACCAGCGGCTCGAACTTGGACTCCACGTTGCCGTAGAACTCGACGGCGACCCGCTGCCTCATGTCCGGGCGCGCGGCAAGGGCTCGCGCCAAGCCTGCGAGAAACGGCTCGGGTGAACGCTGGCCGTAGAAATCGCCCAGATACGCAAAGAGCAGCTTGTCGGCCGCCTCGGCCGGGCGCGCGACGTGCGCAGGGTACAGCTCTGGCATGAAGTGATGGGGCAGGATGATCGACTTCTTCGCGACGGAACTCTGCGGGTACAGCTGCTCGTACTGCTCCAAGATCTCGCGCGTGGGAAACACGAGCGCGTCGGCCTTGGCAACCACCGCGCGCTCATGGGCCTCATCGAACGCCTTGCGCCGCGCCGTGCGCCCGACGTGGTACGGATTGTGCGCCCACGGATCGCTGAACTGGGCGATCCACGGCTTGCCCGTCGCCAACTTCCAGCGAAGCGCGAGCAGGTGGCTCGCCCCAGGCTGGGACCGGCTGTAGATCAGATCCACGGGCGCATCGGGCGCGCCAGGCGCGCGCCGCTCCCATAGCCACGCCTCGTCGACGAATCGCCCGAGAACCTTTTCCACGGCGCGGCGCGGCTTGTAGGCGGCGGGCAGCCACGTCGGAAGGCGCCTGACCTCGATGTCACTCGGCAACTCGAGGGTGTTGTCGGCCGACGCCACGTTGGCCGTGACCAATCGCAGGGAAAACGAGCTGCGAAGCACCTGGAGCGTCTTCCACACCAGAATCGATTCAGCGTTCAGCACAGGCGGCGCGTGGTACGAAATGACGGTGACGTTGGGTTTCTCGGTCGGCAACGGATGCTCCTCCTGTCCGAAAGGTACATCCGTAGTATAGCGAAAGCGCTCGCCTCCAGCGTCAAGCGCCCGGCAGCCAGCCCAGTGGCTCGCGCGGCGGCTCCAGCGTGGGGCGCGCGTACAAGTAGCCCTGTTGCCACGTGTACCCAAGCTCCAGGAGCTTCGTCGCGTCCTCCGGCCGCTCCACCCCTTCTGCCAAGAGCTTGATGCCGAGCGATCTCGCCACGCGCGCGAGCCCTTCCGCCACTCGCTGCTTGTCGCGATCGACCGCGACGTGATCGACAAACCGGCGGTCCAACTTGACGACATCTGGCTGAAGCGCCCGGAGCATGCGTTCGTCGCTATAGCCCTCGCCGAAGTCGTCGAGGGCGTACCGCACGCCCCGCCGACGATAAAAGGAGAGAATGGCGCGCAGGTGCTCCACGTCATCCACGCGCTCGGTCTCCACCACTTCGAACACCAGGCGGGCGTGCGCGACGGCGTGGCGATCCGCCGCGGCAAACGTGGACCGCAGGCAGTGCTCGGGCACATAGATGGACGTCGGGATAAAGTTGACAAACACGTCCCAGTCCTTCGGCAGCCGGCTCGCCGACGAAATGGCCTCGATCCGGCAGGCGCGATCGAGCGCAAACAGCCGCGCCTGGTCGCGCGCCGCGTCGAAGAGTGCCCCTGGTGAGATCCAGCTGCCGTCCTGCGCCTGCGCGCGAACCAGCATCTCGCACGCGACGATGGCCCCTCGCGTCAAGTCCACGATCGGCTGCATGGCCATGCGGATGGCTCCCCTGGCCAAGAGCTCGTCGATCCAAACCGGGGGCAGCCCCTCGACAAACGCATCGAAGGCCTGCTCGGGCGCGCCCGAGCCATCGGCCTCCCCGCTTCGAACCCGCCACGCGCGCGTATCGAACACCTCGCGCCAATACGCGGCGCGCGCCGCAAACACGTCAGGGGGCATATGGACGGTCGTGTCGTCCGACCAGTGAACGGAACGCGCCGACGCCAGCGAGCGCCTCACGCCCTCCGCATCCGCCGGGCCCACCTGCAGCCGTATGCCGCCTTGCGAAACTGAGCATCCTGGACATTCCATCTCGAAAACCTCCGCGCCATCATTCTATGCTGATCCCCTTCGCCCGTAGATTTTCGAGACATTCGGCGAGATACCTCTCGTCGTGCTCCGGGTAGATCGGCGATGACGCGGCGTAGCGGGCGGGATCGACGTCCGCGCGAGGCGCGCGCTTGCCGCGGAAAGCGGGATCGCGCCAGGCGGGATCGACATGATACCCGCGCCGCTCCATCTCATCCATGATGAGGGTGTGGTACTGCACCAAGTACTCGTACGGATGTTGAAACACGTAGTTGACCGTCGCGTGAGGCCGATTCCAGCCCAGCCCGCGCAGCGCGCAGCACTCCCGGTGTTGGCCCAGGAGTTGGGCGCGCGGCAAGCGCGGGATCAGCGCTTCATGCCAGAGCCGCACAGGAACATGCTCCCCTCTGCGAAGCGGCCATGGCGCGCTGTTGGAGGGCTTATCGCCTTCATCCATCAGCGTACCTGACCAACCTTGAAATTTTCTTGAGGAATTTTTGAGATTCGCGCAGCGCAAAGCGCGGGCCCTTTTTTTTCCGAGCGCGCCTACGCGCTCGCGCGGGCCGGAGGCTCCTGCGGCGGCCCGGTGCGCGGAAGATGCCAGTTCCACCGCACGGACAGCATGCGCAAAAGGGCGACCAAAACGAACAGCACGTACTCCTCCCACGCCTGGCGCACGAGCCCCAGGCCCACCGCGGCGCCGGCCAAGAGAGCCCAGATGGCGTAGATTTCGGTCTGAAAGACCAGCGGCTTGCGCGAGGCGAGCAGATCTCGGATGAGTCCTCCGCCAATTCCTGTCATGAGCGCGGCCACGACGGTCGTCACAAACGTGCTGTGCGCCTTGTAGGCGAACATGGCGCCTTCCACCGCAAATGCGGCGAGCCCAATGGCATCAAAAAACGTGACGATCCGGCGAAAGCGATGCAGACAGCCGTAGGGGAGCACGAGGACCGCCGTGATCGTCAAGGCGGCCGTGACGAACAGCACGGGCTGGTGCCAAATCTGTGCCACCGGCAGGCCGACGATGAGGTTGCGGATCATGCCGCCGCCGAACGCCGCCACAAACCCTAAGACGTAGACGCCCAGCCAATCGTATCGCTCTTCCGTGGCGACGATGGCACCACTCAGGGCAAACGCGATGGTTCCGATGACATTGAGCACGCTCCAGACGATGACCCATTCCTCCTCCACAGCCCAGGGTAAGATGTCGAAGCGCGTGTTCAGCGCGGCTCTGCCGCCACGTCTGCGGCATCCTGCACGAGCGCATCGACGAACTGCTCTTGGAACACTTTCACGCCGCCTGCCTGCATACGAAGCGCAAGCTCCGGGTCCCAAAGGGAGCCCTGCAGGCGAGCCAGCTGGCTTCGCTCTCCCTCGGAAAGCGGCACGCGTCCGAATGAGACACAGGACGTGTACATGGCGCTGTCAAAGCGCCACGGAACCCACTGTCGCCCGTAACGTTGCCACAAGGAGCGGCCGATGCGCAGTCCGCCGAGATCGAAGTCGCCGCTGTACCAGAGGACGGCGCCTGCGGAGGTCGCGGCATCGAACAGCCGCAGCACGGCGGCGTTGGGCCATCCATACGAGCAGACCACCGGTGCGCGCGCCCGTTCTGCGAGCTCCGCAAACACGGCCGGATTCTCAACCACGAGCAGGCGCGGCGGAATCTGTTGCAACGGGGCGCGTTCGAGCAAGGCGAGGGTGAACACCATGGGGCGTTCGTCCGTCCCAGGCCAATTGGCGACGTGGACCACCGGGCTCAGGTCGTCAAGCCGAATGCCCGCGCGCAGGCCGAACGCGCGCACCGTTTCGGAAGTGCCCTCATCCTGCGCCGGGCCGTCCGCGTCGTCCACAGAATCGGGCTCGTCCGCGTCCATCCCGCCGTACCGCCAGGCGAGCCACGCGAACAACATTTTGCCCGCAGGATTCGTGCGGTCGAGCGCGTGCGGATCGCCGAGGTACCTGGCGGCCAGAATCGGCAGGCGGACGGGCGGATCGGGTGGCGGATCGAGGGCGCTCAAGACGCGCAGGACGTCTTCCAGGTGCGGTACGCGCCCGATCTCGGCAAACTGCTTGCGCCAATCCGCAACGAGCGATCTCCCCGGCGCCCGCCCGTCGCACACCGCCTCGAGCCAGGGGGCGTGATCGCCCGCGATGGCCGCGAGGTACGCCCGAAAGGCGCGTTCCGTGCGTTCACGCTCGGTTCGCGCACCCTCGCGGGTGACCACCTCGCCGAACAGCGCGGCGAGGGCTTCGCCGAGCGTGAGTTGAAACCGCGACTGAAGAAGCGCAGCCTCGAGCCGCGCGAGCGGTACCTGAATGCGCGTCTGGCCGAACAGATTGATCCCCAACAGCGCGCCGATGGCCTCCTGCTCATCAGGCGTCGCATCGGAGAGAATTACGTTGCCGCGTGCGCGACCGAGCGACTCGTATTTCGACCGAACTGCGTCCCACAGCCGCGTGAGGGCCGGCTTGAGAAGCGCATCTCGAATCAGTGCACCGGCATCGCTCATGGCAGGTGAACGGCCTCCTCCTCGTGAGGGACTTTCATCACGCGCACTCGCCCGTTCCAGTGGAAGCGGATGAGCGTCACCACGTCGACATCCAGGGGGCGATGCACCTCCACGATGGACAGAGACGGCACGGTGTCGTAACACCCCCAGATCTGTTGACTGGTCATGATGAAGTCGTAGTCGAGCGACACGAGCAGTGCGAACATATCGCGCACGTTGTCGTCATCCACGCCGGCGAACGCCTCGTCGAGGCAGACGATGCGGGGCGCGTCGTCCCGAGCGTCGCTGAGGCGCGCGTCCACAGCGGCAAACAGCGGGATGTACATCGCCATCGCCTTCTCGCCGCCGCTCAGGACGTTGAACTGCGAGTCCGTCAGCTCGCGCCGGGAAGCCATGCCCGCCTTTCGGAAGAAGAGGCGAAACTCAAACCACTGCCGGTAGTCGAGCAACTGATACACCCATTCGCGGAACGATCCTCCGCCTTCCGCCTCCTGGCGCGCGTAGTCAATGCGCGTACGGAAGTGGCGGATCAAGTCCTCCATCTCCTCCGACAGCATCAGTTCTGGACTCTTGCGCAAAAGCGCCACCAGCCGCTCAGCGCTCATGTCGCTCTCGTCCTGTGCCGGGCGCGGCTGCCACTCGAGAGACAGCGCGAAGCCATTGGATCGCTGCGACATAAACCGGTTCATCTGACGCACCCATGCCTCCGCGCGGTTGATCTTGTCGCGAATGGCACGGCCGACGCTGCGCATAAAGATCTCTTCGTACAATTCTCGCTCGCGCTCTTGAATGTACAGGCGCTGCTCGTCTTCCAGTCGAACGAGCTCCTGCCACAGGGCGTAGGGTGTCAACGGGCGGTTCCGGTCGCGGACGGATCGCACCATCATGCGCTCAAGCACGTCGTCGTACGTCCCCTCAAGCGCATAGTCCACGAGCACATTTCGCACCCACTCCAGCTCGTCCATCAGCCGCTGCCGCGCGCTTCCCTCGTGTTCCGATCCATGGAGTCCCCGGATCTCGCGGTAGACGATGTTCGCCAACCGCGCGAGCGCCTGGCGTCCCGCAGGCTGACGAAGCTCCTCTGCGATCCCGTCCACGAGCCCGAGCGCCCACTCCGCTCTTAGCGCCTCGAGCGCGCGTTCGGCCGCCTGCTCCTTCTCGCGAAGGGCGCTCTGCGCCTGCTCCAGCCGGCCTTTCGCCATGCCGGCCTTCTCATCGAGTTCCCGGCGCTTCGCTGCGAGGTCATGGTGGCGCCTGCGAAGCGCGTCCCTACGTGCTCGCAATTCCTTCTGGCGCTCATACATATCGATAATACCCAGCGCCCGCAGCTGCGCGCGCAGCGCTTCCGCGCGCACGTGCAGGCCCTCCTGCTGGCGCATGAGCTCCACGCTGCGCTCCCGCTCCGCGTCCGCCCGCGCCGTGATCCGCTCGATGTCCTCCCCGAGCTGCGACACCTCGTGGGTCACATGGACGTATTCGGTGGAGAAGCGGCGCACATCGTGGAGGCTGTCGCGATACCGTTGGAGTTGCTCAAGTGCCTCCACAAAATCCTCGAGCTGCGCTAGCCGCGCCCAGGCCGATCTTTCGGCCACCCATGCCTCTTCGCACGCGCGCCACTTGGCCCGCGCCTCCTGGTACGCCTCGGCTTGCCGCCTGTGCGACAGAACGGCTTCCTCCAGCCGGAGCTTGGCGCGGTCGACATCTTCACGCGCCCTGCGCAGCGGCTCCTCGAGCGGAAACGCCCGCATCTCTTCTTCAAGCTGCGCGCGGTGGCGCCTCATCGCCTCTATCTGTTCCGCGAAGCGAGCGATCTCCGCCTCGGCGACTGCGATGGCAGACTCGAGCTCCTTGATCCGCGCGAGTTTGGTGCGCCTCCGCGCCTCGTATCCGATCCACTCCGCATGGGGTTTCTCATCCGTGTACCCCGCGAGCGGCCCGAGATGATATCGTCCGTCCGGCTGGACGGCGGCCTGCCCGGCATCAGCCTCGTCGCCGATCACGACCGTGCGCAGCGCGTCCTCGACGTCCACTGCCTGAAGCCCGGATCCCTCGGGAACCGTCGGCCGCAGGAAATCGGCGAGCGTATAGCCCAAGAGCGCAGGCCGAGGTGCAATCCATACCTCCTCTTCGCCCGGCTCGACAGCAGGCCGAGACGGCGAAATCCAGGCGTCAATGAGCCCTGCGGCCTCAAGCGCCCGTTCCAGGGCCGCCTGCGTGCGCGCATCGACGCCGTCACGAAACTCGCACGCCATGTAAAGCGGCGCACCCACCTCGCCTGCACGCTGCCGGCGGATGCGCGAAGCGATGCGCGCCTCACGCCGCGGCGGCTCGGGATCTCTGCGCTCGCGCCACTCTGCAAGCTCCCCCTCGAGCGCCCGCTTCTCCTCGACACGACGCTCCATCGCTGCGCGAAGCTCGTG
The DNA here is from genome assembly GCF_900156755.1 of Alicyclobacillus vulcanalis. Classification (GTDB taxonomy): domain Bacteria; phylum Bacillota; class Bacilli; order Alicyclobacillales; family Alicyclobacillaceae; genus Alicyclobacillus; species Alicyclobacillus vulcanalis. Next base: position 79,110 of record NZ_FTOO01000010.1, on the reverse strand, counting down.
CTCGCGCCGCATGGCCTCGCCGATCGCGTCTTCCTGCGCCCTCCGGAAGGGGCGCATCACCTCTTCGTACGGCGCGTCGGGATACGCTCGCAGCGCGTACAGCGCCGCGCGCCAAGTCTCGTCCGAGGCAGGTATCTCCGTCAGGCCTTGGTACCAACGGAAGATGGCGTCCTCTTGCGCTTCCACTGTCTGTTCGAAGCGCGACTCCGCCGCACGTAGGTTCGCCTCTTCGGTGTCCCGCCTCATGGCGGCCTCGCCCATGGCTCGCTCTGCATCCGCTGCGCGCTCGCGCGCCCTTGCCTCCTGCCGGCCCAGGGTAATCGCGCGTTCGAGGCGTTCCGCATGGGCCTTCACGTCAGCCAACCATCGGTCGAACACGTCGTCCGGGTGGACCAGCCCCCCATCTGCGCCCGCGTACACGGCATGACCCGCAAATTCCGCCGCATCCGCCAGGCGATCCAGCGTCTCGCGCCCCGCCGCGATGCGTTGCTCACACCGGCTGCGGCGTTCCCCCGCTTTGCGGAGGTTTTCCTGCCGGCGCTCGAGATCCCGCTCCGCTTCGCGCAGCGCGTTGCGCGCACGAGCTTCCTCGCCCGACAACAAGTCGATCTGTTGCTGAATTCCGTCGAGCTCCCGCTGGATGCCCATCGCCTCGGAATGTTCGAGTGCTTCCAGCTCGGCCTCGGTCCGATCGGCGTCAGCCTCCACTTCTCCCATGGTTTGCTCAAGTTCGCTCAGCGCGATATTCAGATGTCCACACACTTGCTCCGCCTTGCGAACGTTGTCCTGCGCTTCCTCTTCCGCGTTCAGCGCCTCGCGCGCCGCCTGTGCCCGCTGAAACAGCACCACACGGTTGTAGCGATCATACGCCCGATACAGCCGTTCCGCATGAATGCGGTGCTGCACCGTCTCCTCCAAATGCGCCGCATGCTCGTCCAAATCTTCCAGCATGTTCGCCAGCGATGCGAGCTCGTCCTCATCCACCGGCGGAAGGGCGCTGTAAAGCGTCTCGTACATCGTTGAAGGCTTAAACTCCTTGGACAACTTGGGCGAGCGCACTTGAATCATGAGGTTCAGCAGATCCGCATAGGCGCCAAGGTCTCGATAGCCGAACAACAGGCGATTGACGAGCGCCTGGTACTCCTCCTGCGTGCGCACCACCTGACCGCCTGGCCCCAGGACTTCGGCAAGCTTCGTCGCATCCAGCGGATACTTCTGTCCTTCTTTCAAGTACAGCGTTTCATCGTACAACACCAAGTCCTTGCCCACCCGCCGCCCGTCCGTGATCGCGAATCCCCAGAACTGGACCGCCGAACGGCCGCGGGTCGCGCGCAAGCCGATGCCGACCGTGACATTGGTCGCCTCAGGCGCTTCGCCGCGAACGAACTCCAACCACAGGTAGCCAATCCGATCCTGGACGCCGCTCTGGTCGTCACCGAGCAAGTAAAACTCAATCTTGCGATCCCGCGACCCGAACGGATCAAGCCGAACAGGTCGCTTGTCGCCGTCCAGCACAAGCGGCAGAAGCGACTGCATCGTGACGGACTTTCCGGCGCCATTCGGGCCCCGGAGGAGCAGGCGGCCGTGATCGAATTCAAGCGTCTCGTCGTCGTAGAGCCAAAAGTTAAAAAGCCCCGCGCGAGACAGTCGATATCGCTGCGCCATCTGATCCCTCCTCCTGAGCAAGTTCTCCATCGTAGGCGCCCACGTAGCGCGAGAGCGCGGGAAGCAGCCACACGTCCGCGCCGTCCCACGCCACCAAATGCCACTCGCTCATCATGGCCAACACATCGCGCGTCAGCGCAGCCACGGCTTTTTCGCGCAGTTCCTTTGACCAGCGCGGTCCATGGATGTTGCGCAGCTCCAAAATGAGCGCCTCCAACTCGCCGAGCGGCACATGGTAACGTCCGTGTTCAGCTGGTGCCAGGGACGCGTGCTTCTCGCGAATGCGCTCCACCAGCACGTTGGCAACCAGGAGGCAGACGTCCGACAGCGTCGACTCACCCGGAAACCATTCGAATTCGCCCCGCAAGTCGGGCCACGTGAACAATAGGCCCTCCCGGAACCGCCTGCCCATAAGCCCCGTCAGCTGTTCAATGCGGTCGACCAGGAAGCTCCGCTGGGTTTGCACATACCTGCGTTCCTCCTCGGAGAAGTCTGCATCGTAGACCACGGGTTCCACGAGAAACCGCCGAATCACACGGTGGCGCCTGTGCGCCGTCGCCCAAGACTCCCATTCGCTCGATCCGTCCGAACCCATGAAGATGTCCGCTTCGTACAACTCGTCAATGGTCTGGTACGACGCAAAATCGCGTGGGAACCGATTCATGACGTACCTGGCCAGTCGCGTCGCCTCGTACAGCACGTTCTGCGTGTCGTCGCGCGCCCAAGCGTTCTCCTCGCCGTCCACAGCTTGAAGCACGCCGAGATCGCGCAACTTCTTGAGCGCCCGGACCATGGACAGGCGGTGATCATAGTTCGTCCAGTCGAGTTCGTCCCCGTTTCTGCGCGACTCTTCGCCAATGGCATCGATAAGCTCGGACAGGAGGAACTGTTCTTCGCGCTGCCGTCCTTCGAGGAACCAGAGCGCATAGGCAAACAGCGCGTAATCCCGCGGATGAAGAAATTCGTCGATTCGCATCCACGGCCGATGCACAGCAGGCTGCTTTTCAAGCTTGGCGATTTCACTCGTCACCACCAGAGCCCAGCCGGCCATCTTCTGAAACCAGTCCCGCAGCGCATGTTGGTGACGGTGCACCAGCCGGTACTCCTCGGGCTGTTGCTCCTTGGTGACCCACGGGCGCGACAAGAGGAGGCGTGCCGCCTGCTGGAGTTCCTCCCGTTCACCTCGCGAGCGCCCATGCCTCATCGATGTTCCCTCCAGATGTAAAATTTGAAATTGGGCATCTCCATCTCTCCATCTGAAAAGACAATGCAATGGCGTTCTCCATGTTCCGGGATCTCAACTCGAATCTGATAGCCCTCCGGACTTCGAAACCGGCGATCCGCCCTCGACAGCGCGCGGCTTACCCATTGCAGCAACAAGCCACGGTCCTCCACGGTAAGCTCGTCGAATTCGGCCATGGAAAACGTCCCCTCCCGGAGCCACCGGCGCTCCACATCGCGCGCGTTCGCTTGAGCCTGATGCCACGCCTCCGTCGCCTTCGCCTTTTGCACCGCGCGATCCCGGACAGGGGACACCGCCAAACGCTGCCGTGGTCCACGCGTCTTTGGTGAAAGCGCGCGGAACACGGGGGCCTCGTCCCACATGGAGCAGTCCGCTGAATCGGTCGATCGCGGCGGCTCACCCTGAAAGTGGCGCGGAACGTACAAGCCAAACACAGCGGCACCGAGGCGATGCGCCTCCGCAATCGAGTCAAGGCTCATGAACCACCTCGCGAGATAAGACAAATCTCGCCTGCGACTAACGCCCGCACGAGCCTGCTCCTGCAGTGCCAGCGCCTGCCGCACCACGCGCCCGATGGCCTCTTTCGTGGCGCGCTCCAACTTCACGACCTCGCTGTCATCGCCATCCAGGCCTATGAACCAGCCCTCGAGCGACCTCCACTCCTCGCGGTGGGCCACCATACGCTCATCGAATTCGCGCCGGTCCTCCAGATTGGGAATCTCCATTTCTCCCCACGTGACACTCGACAAGAAGGCTTCCACCACATCCGAAGAAAGCGCGCGCAGCGTGCCTTCAATCTGAGCGCCAAACTGCTGCAGTCCCAGCGCAAACTGTTGAAGATAGCGGCGCAGATCCTCCTTGAATGCGAGAAAGGCCTCTGTCTGCATGAGGGCTTCCGCTTTGGCGCTCGAGATCTGCGCATAGTAGTCCACGGCGTTTTCGTGAAGCCGGCGGAAGCGGTCCATGAGCTCCTTCCACACCGCGAAGCTCTCGGCGCGAGACATTTCCTGGGCCCGCTCCCGTATGTCGCGCAAAATTCTCGCTATCGTCTCCAGCGGCGTCGCGTCGAGTTCGCCGCCATAGCCCTGAACCTGCTCGAGGGCATTCAACAGCCGTTCGATCTCGACCGCCACCGCGGTCATCTGATACCGAAACCGCTTCTTCTTAAACTCTTCAATGCTTGTGGATTTCGCCTTGTCTTGTTGGCACTCCAAATTGCCCCACTCGTGAAGCACCTGGAGGTCCTGCTCACACTGCTCGACGGTGTAACCCGGAATCAGGCCCGTCTCGAGCACCGCGCCGTGAACATCCAAGGGACGCAACCAGTAGCGAAGCCTCATGTGGTTTTCGTAAAAAATTCTCATGATCAGACGATAACGCGAAACGTTCTCCGCATTGAGATACTTGAACTCGGACAAAGGTCTCAGATGTTCAGGACCGATGCTCGGCACGAACTCACCCCCACGGAGGCGCACACCGGCCACCATTCTTTGTTCACATCTTAACTCATTTTTGCGCCCTGCATGGCGAACCCCAGCAAGCAGGAAGGGGGATTTGCAAGATCCTGCGCCAGGCTGGACTTGCGCAATAAGAAAGGCGTGGAGCCTCACTCCACGCCTTTCCCGAGCGATTTCACTCTGACAAACCTTCACTTCACGTGCAGCGACAAGGTGCTTACGACTCCATTTTCGCCAACGACGGACACCGACAGCGTCAGGTCGCTTCCGGCTTTCCCAAGGTACTTTGGAAGCTTGAGCGTGTCCACGAATGCGCCGGTGCTATTCGTACCGACGATCTGCTGCACGAGCACCTTCTTCGCGCTATTTGTCAACGTAATTTGCACGTCCTTCTTCGCGAGGTTCGACGACACTTGGCCGCTCACCTTCAGCGTGCCGCCGGCCGTCACCGTCGCGCCTGCCACCGGGGCCGTGAGCTTCACCGACGACTTCGCCGTTTCTCCAGCCTTGTTCGACGACTTCGCTTCGGTCTGCTTCGTCTCTGTCTTCGAAGCATTGGCCCCCTTGTGCTCGTGCTTCACCGTGACGGCTGTGCTGGCCGCACCGCTCGACGCCGTGTTGTTCGTGCTGTTGGCCGTGCCACAGCCCGTCACCATCAGGGCTACTGCGGCTGCCACACCCAACACAGACAACATGGATTTGCGGTTCATACACCCATCTCCTCTGCTTTCTTGTCTCGGGCGATCCCGCCCGTCCAAGAACCAAAGTGCCACGGGCTCCTCAAAATCAGCTCACATGCAACCGCTTCAATCTTGGCGGTTCTGTGACAAGGCCAAATGCCGCCCCGTTCGCGCGAAGGGACAGCGTCGCGAGCATCAAAAATCCCGCCTCCGCATACGCGGTGGCGGGATGTCGCGTGCGCCAAATCAAGCCCCAAGCGCTTCGATGACGGCCTTCGCGGCGCTAATGCCCGACTGCGGATTTTGACCCGTGATCAGGTTCCCGTCTCGCTCGACGTGATCGGACCACATCGGCTGCGCCACAAACTGGGCGCCCAGCTCGCGCAGTCGCGTTTCGAGCAAGAAGGGCACCTTATCATCCAGCTGCACGGCGCGCTCCTCTTCGTCGGTGAATGCCGTGACGCGCTTGCCCTTGACCAGCGGATCGCCATTTTGCAACCGCACGTTCACGAGGCCCGCGGGGCCGTGACACACGGCGGCAACCACCTTGCCCGACTCCGCAAACGTGCGGATAAGCGCCTGGAGTTCCGCGCTGTCCGGGAAGTCAAACATGGTGCCGTGACCGCCGGGCAAGAAGATGGCATCGTAGTCTTTCGCAGACACCTGCGAAAGGGGGAGGGTCTCCTTCAAGACTTCGACGGCCTCGGGCCATTGGTGAATCTCGCCGTTTTGCACGCTACGCTCATCGATGGGCGCCTGCCCGCCGCGCGGGCTTGCGACGGTCACCTCATAACCCGCTTGTTTAAACTCCGTGTAGGGCTCGGCGAACTCCGACAGCCAGAGACCTGTCGGGTGCCCGTCCGTCATCTTGTCTGCGCTGGTGACGACCATGAGCACTTTCTTGGCCACGCGAATCACCCTTCCTTTTTTATTGCAACTAACATGTTATAAGTTTGTGCAGCCGAGCGCAAATCCACCCACGCCCTCCGCCGCCTTGCGGAGGCACGCCGCAAGACACGGAGGTGCAGGGCACAGGAAGCATCAGACGCCGGCTTGCAAACCTCGCCTCACACATTCCCCATCGACTTTTTACACGCGGTTCAACAACCCTTCACCGCTGATTTACGCGCACGTCCTACGGTGTAAAAGGACCACAACTCGCAAGGAGGTCAATCATGGAAGCCCGCGATCTTCGCCATCCATCCACCTTCGCCCACTTGGACCGCTCTCGGTGGAACACATTCCACTGGAAGTCCGTGCTCACCACCGGAATGGGCGTCTTGACCGACGGGTATGATCTGTCATCCATCGGCGTCGTGCTCCCCTTCATTTTAGCATCTTTTGGACAGAAGAGTCTGACCGGTTGGGAGAGCTCCGGCCTCACAGGCAGCGCCTTAGTCGGAGCCGCCCTTGGCGCGCTTGCGTTTGGTCCACTCGCCAATCGGGGACGAAAACGGTTCTACGGATTGGACGTCTTGATTCTCTCGATCGCGGCACTGGCGCAAGCCTTTGTTCAAAATATCCCAGAGCTTATCGCGGTGCGTTTCGTTCTCGGCTTTGGCGTGGGCGCTGACTACGTCCTCTCCCCGGTGATCATGGGGGAGAATGCCAACGCTCGCGATCGCGGCAAGAGCTTGGCCCTCGGATTTGGACTCACCTGGGGCCTTGGCGCAGCTTTGGCTGGCCTGGTGACCCTCTTCCTCAACGCATGGGGCGTGCCTTCGGACATCGTATGGCGGATCGTGCTCGCTCTCGGCGCTTTACCTTCGGCCTCTGTCATCTACTTGCGGCGGAAACTTCCCGAAACCCCGCGCTATGTGGCCCGTGTGCAAGGGGACGAGCTCGCGTTCGAGCGAGTCGTCGCGCACGTCGTGGGTGAGGTCGGACCGCATGCGCATGTCCCCGTACAGCGGGACGACACCAGCGCGCGGACGTATTTTCGCTCCCACCGCAAACGTATCGCAGCCGCATGTGTTCTGTGGTTTCTGTTCGACATCGTCGCCTACTCCAGCATTCTCTTTGGCCCCAACTTAATCGCCAAAAGCCTTGGAATCCCCTCAGGGGTGTTTCAGGTCATGATGGAGCTGGCCTTTACCGTCCCTGGGGCATTGATTGGGTTGGCGCTCATCGACCGGTTAGGAAGAAAGCCCATGCAAGTCATCGGCTTCGTCGGGATGGGCCTAAGCCTCATCCTGTTTAGCGTGATGAAGTCAGTTGACGCTGCCCCGTGGATCGGTCTCCTTTTGTACGGAGCCCAAAACCTGATGTCGCAAATGGGGCCGGGCTCGGTATCCGCGTCGGGCATGCTCGGCGTAGAACTGATCCCCACGAAAATACGAGGCACGGTTCAAGGATGGACTGTGGCTGCAGGCCGACTTGGCGCGGCCATCACAGCCTTCGTCTTTCCCCACCTTTTTGCCCGAATGGGCGAGGGCGGTGCCATTCTGATGCTTGGCGGACTATGCGGCGTTGCCGCCGTCCTCACATGGATCCTGTTGCCGGAAACGAAAGCCTTATCCCTAGAAGAAGCCGCCGAAGAGTCTGTGGCATGACAAAGAACGACCTCAAGACCGACATGAAACCCGTCCGGTCTTGAGGTCGATCTCGTCATGGTCACGTTCCCTTGAAGTTGGTTTGGTCATTGAAGTTGGTTTGGTCAACGTTCCCTCGTCCCGGCCTCGACTGATCGCGAGGCGCTCGCATCTTTGCTTTCCTGGCGACTGCGGCCCCCCCGCGTCCGAGCCACAAGGGCTCGGGCGACGGGGCTGCCGGTTGTCACCTGTCATCCTTCACGAACGAACGCTGCACCTTCTTGCCGTCATAGGTGAACGTGACATCGCGCCCTTCGACAACCGTCTGTAGATGAACGGTGCGCCCCCACAAACGGTGAATGTACGGAAGCGTTTTTTCCAAATGGCGGAGATCAAGTTCCAACCCTTCGTACGCGTGACGGATGAACAGTTCGCCGTTTTGCCGGTAATCCCCGTCCTCCACGTACAAGACCGGGATGCCACCGTTGATGCGCGAGGCGACCAGCGCATCCCTGACCTTCTCCCAGTCCTTCTCCACGACTCGCCAATCGTTCCCGACCTTTTGGTACACGTACAAATCGAGCTTGTCAATCAAGTCCTTCGTCAGGTAGTTGCGCAGAAAGGAGACGTCCGTCTCCACTTCGCGCACCTCAAACATCTTTTCCCGTCCCTCACCCGGCCGCCTGCCGTATCGCTCCTGCTCCTCCTTCGTGGGCTCGTTCCAGCGGCGCTCGATGTCCTCCCAGATGGCAAGCCCGACGTGATAGGGATTCACACTGGTGCGCGAAGGGAGCACGACACCAGCGTGCATCTTGGCAAATTCCACGGCCTCGTCATCCGACAGGTCCATCTCCCGCATAATGCGCAGGTGCCAATAGGTGGCCCATCCCTCGTTCATGATCTTCGTCTCGAGTTGCGGCCAAAAATACAACATCTCCTCTCGCAACATCGAGAGGATATCGCGCTCCCACTCCTCAAGCACCGGGCTGTTCTCGATAATGAACAGCATCACGTCCTTGTTGAGAATGCGTGCGGGCGGGGACTCCTCCACCGCGGACGGCAGTGGACCGTCAAGCGCAAACAGATCGTCATACGGCCCTGGTTCACGCGGCTTGCGCGCCGGCTCCGCGCGTTGACCTAGGCGCTCGCGATACATGCGCTCTTTTGCGGCGCGGCGCGCATTTCTTCCCTCCTCGGAGGGATCCACGTGTTCGGAAATGGCGAGCCCTGCGTCGAGCAACTCCTCGACCCGCCGCCTGCCGTGTTCGAGTTCATAGTGGTAGATCCGTTCGGCGCTGGCCGCCATGCGCTCGACCATGTCGCGCGATGTATGCCGAAACGCCGCATTGTTTTTGAAAAAGTCGCAGTGGCCTAACACGTGTGCGCATACAGTCTTATTCTGTAAGAGCGTATTTCCATCCAGCAGGAACGCGTAACAAGGGTTCGAGTTGATCACGAGCTCGTAAATACGGCTCAGGCCGAGATCGTATTCGAGCTTCATTTTGTGAAAGGTCTTTCCGAATGACCAATGGTTGAAACGGGTCGGCATGCCGTACGCTCCGAACGTATAAAGGACGTCCGCGGGACAGACTTCGAAGCGCATGGGGTAAAAATCGAGCCCGAACGACCGAGCAAGTTCCATCATCCGCTCAATGGCGCGCTCGAGCTCCTGCAGTTCCTGATTCGTCATGAGCTCTTCACCCCTTGCTGCTGTGAGAAGAAGTGCCGAAGCGCACCGTAGATCTCCGATTTATCCCGGATGACGTACGTGCGAAACCGGGGAATTTGCAGTTTCCCGTAGGCGCCCATCAGCGTCGAGGATCGAGCGTATTGATTCACCTCGGCGTAGCCAAACATGCGCGATACATCGCACAGTTCCTTGACCAGCTGCACGCACTTGTCGTTGTCCGACGTGAGATTGTCGCCATCCGAAAAATGGATGGGATAGATGTTGTAGCGCTCCGGCGGATAGTCGCGGCGGACGAGATCGAGCGCGTAGCGATACGCGGACGAACAGATGGTCCCGCCGCTCTCTCCCTTGGTGAAGAAATATTCTTCGTCGACCTCGTGCGCCTCTGTGTGGTGGGCGATGTAACGAATCTGCACATTCGCGTACTTTGTCCGCAAAAAGCGAGTCATCCAGAAGAAAAAGGTGCGCGCACAGTACTTCTCGAACAGCCCCATCGATCCCGACAAGTCCATCATCGCGAGGATGACCGCGTTGGACTCCGGCTTCACGATGGTCTCCCACGTCTTGTAACGCAAATCATCCGGCGTGATCACGACGCGATCGTCCTTTTTGGCGTGGCGCAACGCTTGGAGGAGCGTGCGTTTCTTATCGATGTTGGCCGTGATGCCCTTCTTGCGCACGTCGCGAAATTCGACCGTATCGACGACCATGTCGGCCTCGTCTTTGTCTGCGAGATCGGGCAGCTCGAGCTCGCGGAACAGCTCGTGCTGAATGTCCTCAAGCGTCACCTCCGCCTCGGCATAGTCCACGCCAGGCTCCGATCCGGCGCCCTCGCCCTGCCCGGGGCCAGGCTGGCCGGCTTGGTCCGGCTTGCCGCGGGCGACGAGATCGCCCACGGCCGTATCGCCAGAGCCCGTTCCGACGTGCTTGCCTTTTTGGAAGTTGTAGCGAATGCGGTACTCTTCGAGTGATCGAATGGGAATCTTGATGATCTGTTTCCCATCCGACATGATCAGGCTTTCATCGCTGACGAGGTCGGCCAGATGTTCGCGAATCGCTTCGCGCACCTTTTCGCGATGGCGCTCTTGATCGATGTGCCCTTTTCGGTGGAGTGACCAGTCTTCGCGTTGCAGTGTGAAGTCGATCACGGCCTCTCCCTCCTGTCAGCGGTTGAGCAGACTTCCGGTGTAGCGAAGGAGTTCATTGGCGCACACAGGGCAGTAGCCGTGTTCGTCGATGAGCCGGCGCGTCACTTCGTTGATCTTTTTGAGCTGCTGCTCATCGGGTGTTTTGGTCGACGTGGTGATCTTGACGACGTCTTTGAGATCCGCAAACAACTTCTTCTCAATGGCTTCGCGCAGGCGCTCGTGCGAATGGTAGTCAAACTTTTTGCCGCGGCGGGCGTAGGTGGAAATCCGAATGAGGATCTCCTCGCGGAACGCTCGCTTGGCGTTTTCCGAAATGCCAATCTGCTCCTCGATCGAGCGCATCAACTTCTCGTCGGGATCCATCTCCTCGCCGGTGAGGGGATCCTTGATTTTCTGCCAGTTGCAATAGGCTTCGACGTTGTCGAGATAGTTGTCGAGCAGGGTCTTCGCCGACTCCTCGAAAGAGTAGACAAAGGCTTTTTGCACCTCGGTCTTCGCCATTTCGTCGTACTCGCGCCGGGCCATGGCGACGAAGTTGAGCAGGCGCTCGCGATCTTCGGGCGTGATCGACGGGTGCTGATCCAGCCCGTCTTTGATGGCGCGGAGCACGTCAAGCGCGTTGATGCACTGGGTGTCGCGGCGAATGAGGGCGGTCGAAATTCGGTTGATGATGTAGCGGGGATCCAGCCCGCTCATGCCCTCGTCGGGATATTCGTTTTTCAGCTCTTTCACGTCGGCGTCCTTGAGGCCTTCGACCGCCTGGCCGTTGTACAGATACAGCTTCTTCATGAGATCGACGCCCTGTTTTTTCGACTCCTTGAGCCGCGTCAGGATGGAAAAAATGGCCGCGGTTCGCAGAGCGTGGGGCGCGATGTGCACGTTCTTGAGATCGCTCTGCTGTACCAGTTTCTCGTATATTTTGACTTCATCGTCGACGCGCAGGTTGTAGGGGATGGGCATGACGATCATGCGCGACTGCAGGGCCTCGTTCTTCTTGTTGGCGATGAACGAGCGATACTCGGCCTCGTTCGTGTGCGCGATGATCATCTCGTCCGCGCTGATCAAGGCGAACCGGCCGGCCTTGAAGTTGCCCTCCTGCGTGAGGCTCAACAGGTGCCACAGGAATTTCTCATCGCACTTCAGCATTTCCTGAAACTCCATCAAGCCTCGGTTCGCCTTATTCAGTTCCCCATCGAAGCGATACGCGCGCGGATCCGACTCCGAGCCGTACTCGGTGATGGTGGAAAAGTCGACGCTGCCCGTGAGGTCAGCGATGTCTTGCGACTTGGGATCGGACGGGCTGAACGTGCCGATCCCGACGCGGCGTTCTTCGGAGAGCACGATGCGCTCCACCGGCACGTCTTCGATCCGGCCGCCAAACTCTTCATCAACTCTGAGCCTGCAGCTTGGGCAGAGGTTTCCTTCGATCTTCACGCCGAACTCCGCCTCAAAGTCGGGCCGCAGCTCATTCGGAATGAGGTGTAGCGGCTCCTCGTGCATGGGGCACCCGGCAATGGCATAGAGCGCGCCTTCCGGCGTGCGCGAGTATTGCTCCAACCCCCGCTTGAGCAACGTCACGATGGTCGACTTGCCTCCCGACACCGGCCCCATCAGGAGCAGGATGCGCTTGCGGACGTCGAGCCGCCGAGCTGCGGCATGGAAGTACTCCTCCACGAGCCGCTCGATGGTGTCCGAAAGGCCAAAGATCTCCTTCTCAAAGAACTTGTAACGAGGCCTGCCATCCGCGTCCGTCTCGATGCCAGCGGCGACAATCATATCGTAAATGCGAGCGTGAGCCGTTCTCGCGATGTTGGGATTTTGACGCACGAGTTCCAGATAGTCTGTGAATGTGCCCCGCCAACGTAGTGCTTCCTCCTCCGCGCGATACGAGCTCAGGCGTTCCAGGAAACTCATGATCCCATCCTCCTTGCGATACGGATGCACGCCTTCGCGTCTGAAGCGGTGAGTGACAGGAGGCTTTTTCTCATCCTATGAACGAGCGGCTTTTCCACATACCCGCGCCGTCCAAATTGGGCGCGCGCGCACGATGATCATCCATGCGCGCCCCGCGCGCCCCACGCGCGCATGCGAACCCATACAAAAAGCCGGTGGAGAACCACCGGCTGCTCCTGTCGTCCAGGATGGTGCATGTCGATCCGCACGCTCGTCGAGCGTCACGGGCGCGCGTCACAAGACGTGATTCGTCATCTCGGACCAGAGTTCGCGCTCGGCGCTGTCGGGATCGTCCTCCACGCGCGGCGCATCGTCGAAAATCATCGTTGAGCGGCGCTTTGGGTCGTAGGCCGGCCACTCAGGCAGGTCCGCGGCCTGTGGGCTGCCGTGGTGCACAAACGCCACCCAGGCGTGGTGCATGGCGCGCGACACTAAGGCGTGGGCAGGTCTCTCGCCGACCAGCGCCTTGGCGGAGGGATGCTCGTACGTGCCGAACACAAACGGAATTTCGAGGGCGTGCGCGGCTCCGAGCCGGCTTGGGCGGTAGTCGAACCGGTAGAGATACACGGGCGCGTATTCGCTCTGAATCTCGGCGGCGCGAATCGTGGGATACGTGAAGCTACGCATGGACGCAAACCGCACGAGCCACGTAGCCAGGTCATCTCCAGTGCGCCCGTCCACGTAGTAATCCCGGGCGCGATCGGAAAGCGGCCCCCACATCTTGTCGACGTGCGAAACGCGCGCTTCGTCGGACAAGGCGGCCCACTCGGGATCACGGGCGACCCACAGCATGAGCTCCTCTCGGTTCGATCCGGCGAGCGTGGGCACGTGCGCGGCGCGCCCCTGGCGCAGCGCATCCCAGAACGGCTCGGTCAGCGTCACGCCGTCGAGCACAGGGCGCAGATTCAACCCGTCTCGCGCGGGGATTCGGCTTGCGGCCGCGACGAGATCGTCAGCGGGAATGTCGAGCAGACGCTGCCAGTCGCTCGGCCGAACGCCCAGGGCGTCGAGCAGCTGTGCCGTGAACCACTCAGCGGACTCGGGCGTGCGATACGCGATGGGAATTCCGCTTTGCAAAATGGCCTGCTGGAACAGTCCGCGCGCCGCATCCATCACCAACAGCGTGGCGACGCTCCACGCGCCGGCCGACTCCCCGGCGACCGTGACGCGATTCGGATTTCCGCCGAACGACTCGATCACGTCGCGGACAAACGCGAGCGCAGCCACCTGATCGAGGATGCCCGCGTTTCCGGACCCTGCGTACGCATCGCCCGCGAGGTGTCGGAGGTGCAAGAAGCCGAGCGGTCCGAGGCGGTAGTTAAGGGTCACGAGGACCACGCCGTCTCGCGCAAATGCGCGCCCGTCGTACCACGGCGACTGACCTGAGCCAAACACGTAGGCCCCTCCGTGGATCCAGACCATCACGGGGTGGTCTGAGCCTTCGGCCGGCGCATAGATGTTGAGGCGCAGGCAGTCCTCGGACTGCTCGAAGCCGTCGACTGGGTTCAGCGGATTGGAAACCTGCGGACAAATGGGGCCGAGCGCCCGCGCATCCATGACCCCTGTCCACGGCTCCACCGGCTGAGGCGGAAGAAATCGCCGTTCGCCCTGTGGGGCCTTGGCGTACGGGATGCCGAAAAACATGCGCACCCCGTCTTCTTCGCGGCCGAGCACTTTCCCGTATCGAGTCTCTACGGTGATATCCATCCCTATCGCCCCCTACCCCGTTGTCACCACCACCCTAGCGCACTTCGTGCCATCGGCCAAGGGAACAAACGCTCCACGTGCACATCAAGGCTGGACAATTTCCGAAAGCGCCTCGATCAAATGTTGCTGCCACACCCCCCAGATGTGGTTGCCGGGCCCCGTGTGATACGAAACTTCGGCGCCGCGATCGACCAGGATGTCTCGCATAGCCTCGTTGTAGCTCCAGAAGTCAAACACGCCGCTTGGCGTCTTGGCCTGCCGCTCTTCTTCACCGATGAACATGTAGGCGTACAGGCGCGACAAATCCACAGCCTCTTCCACGCGGCGCTGGTAAGACGGGAAGAAGGCGCCGGAAAACAGCATGACCCGGTGGAACCACTGTGGGTACTCGAGCACAAAGCTCATCGTCGCCACGGCACCGAGCGAAATTCCGGCCATGTACCGCCGGTTGTCGTCCATCGGATACCGGGCGTCGAGAAACGGGATGCATTCGTCTGCGACGAACTGCAGATACTCGCGGTGGCGCGCGCCGTCAAATGCGTAATCGTCGCGTCGGCGGTCCAAGTTCACGGCGATCCCGACGATGTAGCACGGGGCCAGTTTCCCAGCGATGATCGCCTCGTGCGCCTGCGTGGCAATGCGGCCGTGCGTAAAAAACTCGATCCCGTCGTGGCAGTACACCACCGGGAGCGGCTCGTCTCCGGCGCCGGGCGGCACAAACACTTTCAAGACGCGCTCTTCTCCAAGCGCGCGGCTCGCGACCGTATGGGTTTCCACTTTCCTGATGGACGACATGCCGTACACCTCCCATGAGATGGCCTGCGACAGATGGCCTGCGACGGCGAAGCCCAGATTTGAAAGCGCTACATCGTTCTGTTCTATGACGGATGAGCCCTTATTCTATAACAGAACTTCTCTCGAATGCTCCTGTGGCTTTCGCAGTTCGCTTCCGGGTGTATTATAATGTGAAGCGACCTGTATTACTAACGCGAAGAAGATGAGGTGACCATGGTGAGCCAGGTGGTTGCTCGCTTTGAAATCCCGTACGTCCAAGTCGTGGACGAGAACGGGAAGGTCGTGAACCCTGACCTGGTACCGGATTTGTCGGACGACGACCTCCGCGAACTGATGAAGCGCATGGTCTTCACGCGAATCTGGGACCAGCGCGCCATTCGCCTATCCCGGCAGGGGCGGTTGGGCTTTTACGCGCCGGTGTCCGGGCAGGAGGCGTCCATGATCGGCAGCGAATTCGCCACGCAGAAAGACGACTTTTTGCTGCCGGGCTATCGAGACATTCCGCAGCTGTACTTTCACGGGTACCCGCTGCCGCAGCTCTTCCTTTACTCCCGCGGGCATCAGCTTGGCGGCAAAGTGCCCGAAGGCGTCCACTGCATGGTGCCGCAGATCATCATCGGCGCGCAAATTGTGCAGGCCGCAGGCGTCGGCCTCGCGTTCAAGTTGCGCGGTGAGAAGCGCGTCGCGGTCACCTACACGGGCGACGGCGGCACGAGCCAGGGCGACTTTTACGAAGGCATGAACTTCGCAGGGGCAATGAGCCTGCCCGTCGTGTTCTTCGTCCAAAACAACCAGTACGCCATCTCCGTGCCCCGCGAACTGCAGACTCGCGCGCAGACCTTGGCGCAAAAGGCGATTGCCGCAGGCATTCCCGGCATCCAGGTGGACGGCATGGACGTGCTGGCAGTCTACCACGTCATGCGGGAGGCGCTCGAGCGCGCGCGCAACGGCGAGGGCCCGACCATGATTGAAGCCGTGACCTTCCGCTACGGCCCCCACACCATGTCCGGCGACGATCCGACGCGCTATCGGACCAAGGACGTGCAGGAGGAATGGGAGAAGAAAGACCCCCTCATTCGGTTCCGCAAGTACCTCGAAGAGAAGGGACTCTGGTCGGAAGAAGAGGAGCAGGCCTACATCGAAGAGGCGAAGGAGATCGTCAACAACGCCCTGAAAGAGGCGGACGCGGCAGAAAAGATGACCATCCCTGGCCTCATCGACAGCATGTTTGAAGAACTCACCCCGGCGCTCAAACGCCAGCGTGCGGAATTTGCCGGCGAGGAGGCGAACTGACATGGCGCAAATGACGATGATTCAGGCGATCACGCACGCCCTCGATCTCGAGCTGGCCCGCGATGAGCGCGTGCTCGTCTTCGGCGAAGACGTGGGCAAAAACGGGGGCGTATTCCGAGCGACCGAAGGGCTGCAGCAGAAATACGGTCCAAATCGCGTGTTCGACACCCCGCTCGCCGAAAGTGGCATCATCGGCTTAGCCAACGGCCTTGCGATTCAAGGGTTTCGCCCCGTACCGGAGATTCAGTTCTTCGGGTTTGTCTTTGAAGCGTTTGACCAAATCGCCGGCCAGCTGGCGCGGACGAGGTACCGCACAGGCGGCCGTTACACGGCGCCCGTGACCATTCGCTCGCCGTTTGGCGGCGGCGTCCACACGCCGGAGATGCACGCCGACTCCCTCGAAGGGCTCTTTGTCCAAACGCCCGGCATCAAAGTCGTCATCCCGAGCACGCCGTACGACGCCAAAGGCCTTCTGCTAGCGGCCATCCGCGATCCGGATCCCGTCATTTTCCTGGAACACATGAAGCTGTACCGTTCCTTCCGGCAAGAAGTGCCTGAAGACGACTACACGATTCCGCTCGGCGTGGCCAACGTGGTCCGCGAGGGGAAAGACGTCACGGTCATCGCCTACGGCGCCATGGTGCACGTGGCACAAAAAGCGGCGGAACAGTGGTCGAAGGAGAAGGGCTTGGAGGCCGAGGTCATCGACCTGCGCACCGTCAACCCCATCGACATGGACACCATCGTCGCGTCCATCAAAAAGACCAATCGCGCCATCGTGGTGCAGGAAGCGCAGCGGTCTGCCGGTGCTGCGGCCGAGATTATCGCGCAAATCAACGAACAGGCGATTTACTACCTGGAGGCACCGGTGCTCCGCGCGACGCCGCCCGATACCGTCTACCCGTTTGGTATGATCGAGGACGAGTGGCTGCCCACGCCGGAATACGTGTTGGCGACCTTGGACAAAGTCATGAGCCTATAACTCTGGAGGTGACACCATGGCGGTCTTTGAATTTCGCCTGCCCGAGCTCGGCGAAGGCCTGCATGAAGGCCGTATCAGTAAGTGGCTCGTCAAACCGGGCGATTCCGTCCAGGAAGACGATCCGATTGCCGAAGTGGAAAACGATAAGTCGCTCGTCGAGCTGCCGTCGCCGGTGAGCGGCAAGGTCAAAGAGATCAAGGTGCAAGAAGGTACGACCTGCGTGGTCGGAGACGTGCTGTTGACTTTTGAAGTGGAAGGCGAAGCGCCCGCGCAGGCCGAGGCGGACGAAAAGCCGACCGACAAGAGCGCTCAAAAGGCGGAACAGGACGCGCACGAAAACGCGAAAGCGGACGAGGCGCCAAAGGCAAAGGAACCCGCCCAGCCGAAGGCCGAGGCCGACGCTCAGGAATCCGCGGCCCACGAGGTCCTCGCGACGCCCGCTGTGCGCAAATACGCGCGTGAACAAGGCGTGGACATCCGCACGGTCAAGGGCACGGGTCAACATGGCAAAGTGACGAAGGAAGACATCGACCGCGCGAAGGCTGGCGCACAGGCGCCCGAACCGGCGGCTGAGGAAAAGGAATCGCGGCAAGCGGCGCCGACCACGCCTGCCGTGCAGGGCGAGGAGTACGAGGAGCGCGTGCCGATGCCCATGATCCGCCAGGCCATCGCCCGCGCCATGGTGAAGTCGAAGTACACCGCGCCGCACGTCACGCTCATGGACGAGGTGGACGTGACGGAACTCGTCAAACTGCGCAACGAGGTCAAACCCATCGCCCAAGAGCGCGGCATCAAAATCACGTACCTTCCGTTTATCGTCAAGGCCCTCATTGCGGCGCTGCGCACCAAGCCGCAGTTGAATGCCTCGTACGACGAGGAGAAACAGGAACTCGTCATCAAGCACTACTATCACATCGGCATCGCGACCGACACGGAGCGCGGACTGCTCGTGCCCGTCGTGCGGCACGCGGACCGCAAGAACATCTGGACCATTGCGCAAGAGATCAACGACCTCGCATCCAGGGGCCGTGCGGGCAAGCTGAAGCCCGACGAGATGAAGGGCAGCACCATCTCCATCACGAATATCGGATCGGCGGGCGGCTTGTTCTTTACCCCTATTATCAATTACCCTGAAGTTGCGATTTTGGGCGTCGGCCGGATCACGGAGAAGCCTGTCATCAAGAATGGTGAGTTCGCCGTGGGCCAGATGATGTCCCTGTCGCTCAGCTTCGACCACCGCGTGATTGACGGCGCGCTGGGTCAGCAGTTCATCAATGACATCAAGCGCTTGCTTGAAAATCCGCGCTTGTTGCTCCTGGAGGTGTGACGGATGGTAGTCGGGGATATCGTCGAAGAGGTTGAAGTCTTAGTCATTGGCGCAGGGCCTGGGGGTTACGTCGCAGCGATTCGCGCGGCGCAGCTCGGCAAGTCGGTGACCATTGTGGACAAGGCCGAGTTGGGCGGCGTTTGCCTCAACCGCGGTTGCATCCCGTCCAAGGCGCTGATCTCGGCCGCGCATCACTACGAGGCGGCTAAGGAGTCTCCCTTCCCGGGCATCGAGACCACGGCGAAGTTCGACTTCGCCAAGGTGCAGGAATGGAAACAGACGGTCGTCAACAAGATGACGAGCGGCGTCCAGCAGCTCCTGAAGGGCAACAAGGTCAACGTCATTCAGGGCGAGGCCTTTTTCACCAAGCCGAACGAAGTGCGCGTGATGCAAGAAAACGGAAGCCAGCGCCTTCAGTTCCAGCACTGCATCCTGGCAACGGGATCGCGGCCGATTGAGCTGAAGAATCTGCCGCTCGGCAAGCGCGTCATCGATTCCACCGGCGCGCTCGCGCTCGATCACGTCCCGAACCGCCTGGTCGTCGTGGGCGGCGGCTACATCGGCATCGAGCTCGGCCAAACCTTTGCCAAGTTCGGCAGCCAGGTGACCATCATCGAGGGCCTGGACAGCATCCTGGCGCTGTTCGACAAGCAGATGGTGCGCTTGGTCGAGAAGAACCTGAAGAAGTACAACGTGCAGATCGAGACCAACGCACTGGCCCAAGGCGTCGAGGAGACCGCGGACGGCGTCAAGCTGACGTACAAGGATAAGGACGGAAACGAGAAGACCATCGAGGCGGACTATGTCCTCGTGACGGTCGGCCGCCGCCCGAACACGGACGAGATCGGCCTGCAGGACGCGGGCATCGAGCTGACGGAGAAGGGCCTCGTCAAGGTGGACCAGCAGTGCCGCACCACCAATCCAAACGTGTTCGCCATTGGCGACATCGTCCCTGGCCCGGCTTTGGCGCACAAGGCTTCTTACGAGGGCAAGGTGGCGGCCGAAGTCATCGCCGGCAAGCCGTCGATCGTCGACTACCGCTGCATCCCGTCGGTCGTGTTCTCGGATCCGGAGATGGCCTCGGTGGGCCTGACCGAGGAAGAGGCGAAGAAGGAGTACGGTCAGGTCGCGGTGGGCCGCTTCCCGTACGCGGCAAACGGGCGCGCCACGGCGCTGAACGCCACCGACGGCTTCATTAAGCTCGTCGCCAACAAGGAAAATGGCGTGCTGGTGGGCGCGCAAGTGGTCGGCGTGGAGGCGTCGAACATCATCGCGGAACTTGGGCTCGCCATCGAGATGAGCGCGACCCTCGAAGACATCGCGCTGACGATTCACGCGCACCCGACCCTCGGAGAAATGGTCATGGAGGCCGCCGAAGTGGGCCTCGGCGAACCCATTCACATCATCAAGGGCTGATGTTGCGAAAACCGCCCGGGCTGTGTGCTCGGGCGGTTTTTCGACATATTTCCCGGGCGATAGACGGCCTTCGTCACCCTTTTCAGACCATCCCCGGGAACCCGTTCTGCCGCAGCGCCTCGAAGACGACCACCGCCACGGCGTTGGACAGGTTGAGGCTGCGCGCGGCGGCGTGATCGATCATCGGAATGCGAACCACGCGATGGGCCTGGGCTTCGATCACGTCCTTCGGCAGGCCCTTGGTCTCCTTGCCAAATACGAGAAAGTCGTCCTTCCCGTAGGCGACCTCCGTGTACCAGCGCCCTCCCTGGGTCTCCACGTAATGAAACACGCCGTCCGGATGCGCGGCCCAGAGCGCTTCGAGTGAGTCGTGATAGCGGATGTCGAGCAGATGCCAGTAATCCAGCCCGGCCCGCTTCAACTGGCGATCGTCCGTCGAAAACCCCAACTTGCCCACCAAGTGAAGCGTACACCCCGTCACCGCACAAGTGCGGGCCACGTTGCCCGTGTTCGCAGGGATCTCGGGCTCAACCAGCACGATGTGCATGCCGAAACCTCCTCGCGAAATGTCCGCCCACCAGTCTATCACGGACATGCCACACGGCCAACGCACAACCCTATCGACTCGGCCGCTTCACGCGATCCGGCAGGTGCACCCAGGCGTACCGCGTGCGAGGCGTCCACGCGGGGCTGTCCATGTACACCCAAGGCCTGTGATAGCTGTCGATGGTGTGCGCGTTCACGAGCGGCTCACCCATGGCGTCAAAGTCGGTGACGAGAGTGCTGTGGTGAAAGATCCCCTCTCCATTCCAGTCATAGAAGATAACGTCTCCCATCTTGAGTTCGGACGGATCGGAGACCACCTGCCCGCCAAACGCGCTGGTGAGCACGAGATACAGCGCCTGCGCCGTGCTCCAGCTGTAGCTCCAGTTCGGCTTTGACCCAAACTGGAACCACCAGCCCTTGGTGCGATCCGACTCGCCCCACATCGGCAGTCCGCCCGCAAAGAGGCACTGGGAGACAAAGTTTGTGCAATCGTCGGAGAAGCGCGGAAAGCGGGGATTTGTCCCGTCCCACCACGCATCGGCATATCGGACGGCCCGGATGCGATCATACACGCCAGCCTGCCATTCGGGATCCCGCGGAAACCTGGGGTGGACGGCATCCTGAGGGCCTCGGGTTTCGCGCACGAGGTCACACCCCATGGCCGACTCGCGCCCCGTGACCCTGTGCCAAACCCCGCCTTCCTTCGCCCATCTCATTTGGTGGCGAATCAGGCAGCATTCGACGGACGGATGAGCCGCCTCCTGGTACGTAAAGCAAATGCGCTCCGTCGCCTCGACGTCAGCGACTGTTTTCTCGGCATTCTCTTCGAGTTTGTCGATCCGCACTTCGGTGTGCACGCGGACCAGCCGCTTGCCGAGGCGTTCATATGCGCGACGCTTTTGTTTCGCTTGGTGAACCAAGGATTCGATGCCGGGCGCGAGGCGTTCACGGCCGCGATCGCCAAGCGAGCCGTGGAGCCAGACGCGCGCCCTGGTATCGAAGTAACTGCGCAGAGCATCTATGCACGAGGACATGCGCGGTCACCTCACTCACCGCATCCTATGACAAAAGCCTATGGAGGGTGACGTTTCATGGCGCAAAATGGGCGCCGTCTGTGCTATACTCACGACGGGGCGCGTTTTGTAGGTTGAAACGGAAGGGACGTCCTGCACATGCCGCAAACGCCAAGTGGGCAGACCACCGTGAGGGCAGTCGAGAGAGCCCTCGACATCCTGTTGCTTTTCGCACACTCGCCTCGGGCGTGGAGCCTGAGCGAGATTGCGCGCCACACAGGGCTGCACAAGAGCACGGCGCACCGGTTGCTGTTGGCGCTGCAGCAGAAGGGATTCGTTCGGCGCGAGCCCGAGTCGGATCGATATCTGCTCGGCTGGAGTCTGTACAGCCTCGGCGCGAATGCGAGCTTGCACGACCGATGGTCCGACGCCGCGAAGCCGGTGTTGGTCCGCCTGCGCGACGAGACCAACGAGACGGTGAGCCTCTACGTACGCAGCGGAGTGGAGCGCATCCGCATCCTCGCCGTCGAGAGCCTTCAGCCGATTCGCAACGTCGTGTCGATCGGCGAGCGGTATCCGCTGACCATTGGGGCGTCGGGAAAGGTTCTGCTTGCCTTCGCAGGCCCGGAGATCGTCGAGGCGGCGTGTCACCCGGATCGCCTGCCGAAGGGCGTTCGGCAGATGGACCTGCGCAGCCAATTGGAGACCATCCGCCAAGAGGGGTATGCGCTGTCGCGGCAAGAGCGGGATGCGGGCGCGGCTGCGGTGGCGGCTCCGGTTTTCTACAAGGACGGATCGTGCCTGTACGCGGTGGCTGTGTCGGGCCCTGTGGAACGTATGACAGAGGACAAGATGCGGGACATGATCCCGCAACTGAAGCGGGCCGCCAGCGAATTGTCCCAGCGGTTGTCCGAGTGACACTTGGCGCGTGACCGCGACAAAACCAGCGACCAACGATTTGAGGTGACGGACATGGGAAAACCGACCATCATCGTGATGGAGGGCGACCAGACGGGCCAGGAGCTCCTTGAGGAGGCGCTCCGGGTGCTGTCCCCTGATGTCACGGGATATGACATCGAGATTCGGAAGTTCGACTTGAGCCTGGAGAATCGACGCCGCACGCAAAACGGGGTGGTGCACGAGGCAGCGGAAGCCATGCGCGAAACGGGGCTGGGGTTGAAAGCTGCGACCATCACGCCAGAGGAAAAGGGTGATGTCGGCAGCCCCAATGCGATTCTGCGCAAGGAGATCAACGGGACGGTCATCGTCCGCACGGGCCGCCGCATTCCCGGAATTGCGCCGCCGGTCGGCGTCTACTCGCCCATTTCGGTCATCCGCATGGCGGTGGATGACGCCTACGGGGCGAAGGAGTGGCGGGAACAGCTGGACAACGGCGACGAGATCGCCTACCGGACGGAGAAGATCTCGCGGGCCGTCTGCCGAGGCGTGGCCAAGTACGCCTTCCAGCATGCGCGCCGGACGCACGCCAAGGTCTTCGGCGGCCCCAAGTACACCGTGAGCCCGGTTTACGAGGGCATGTTGAAGGAAGAGATGGACGCGGCCGCCAAGGAATACCCTGACGTGCGCTACGAGCCTCAGCTCATCGACGCCACCTACGCCCTGTTGCTCGCGAGGGCTGGCGAAGCGCTCGTCATCCCCGCTTTGAACCGGGACGGCGATTGCTTGTCCGATCTCGTCCTGCAAATGTTCGGCACCATCGCCGGATCGGAATCGCTGTTGTTGTCGCTGGACGACGCGTTCAAGCCCAAGGTCGTCATGGCCGAGGCACCGCACGGCACGGCGCCCAACCTGTATCGAAAGAACATGGCCAACCCGATGGCGATGATTCTCGCAGGCGCAGCGCTTTTGAATTACATCCAGGACAAGGATGCCCACACCGTGTCGCGCGCCATCTACGAAGCCACGCTCGAGTCGATTGTCGACGGCATCCGCACAGCCGATCTCGGCGGCCACGCCACGACCACGGAATTCACGGATGAGGTCATCCGCAGAGTGCGGACCAAGCTCGAGGTCTGGAGCACGTTCGGCGACGCCGTGTGAAGGAGAGCTGGGCGGGCGCAAAGCTGGGCTCGCGCCCGCCCGAACCTCCGCGTGAGCGCATAGGCTTTGGCGGAGGGGACCGCCGATGAAGAGCCAAAAGCCCAACCTGCCGGATTGGATGCAACACCTGCTCGCGGAGTTCCTGTCGCCCCCCGCGTTTCTGGTGCACCAAGCGGGCGCGACCGCATCTCAGGCCCCGCCCGAGCCTTCGCGTGAATCCCTTCCTGCCGCCTCGGGTCAAGCCGTGATCGACAACGACACGGCGACACGCGGCGCGCGCGGCGCGGCGGAAGTGCGGAGCGCGGCGCCAGGGGCGGATGCCGCAGAGCCCCCAACCGCATCTGCCATGTCCCACCCACCCCGGCCCATTCCTCAGGCCGTCGTGTCCAAGTACGATCTCGCCATCGAAAGCCGGCATCCGCATGAAGCGCATGGGGACCTGGAGATCTGGACGGACGCCAAGGGACGCCGCTACGCCGCCAAGCGCTCGAGCATTTCCCCGGCGCACTGCCGCGCCATGGCTCAATGCCTTCGCCACGCCAAGCAGCAGGGATTTACCAAATTCGCCCCTTTTGTCACGACGGCAACCGGCGCTTCGTACGTGCGCCACGGGGATTTCACCTACTACGTCACGGAATGGGTATCTGGCCAGCCAGCCAACTTCGCGCTTCCAGAGCACGTCGCCCAAACCGCCTATACGCTCGCGCAATTCCACGAAGCCACGCGCCGCTTCGAATCCGAATGGCAGCCGGATGAGCCCGCCGATGACGTGTTCGGGCTGTTTCAGGCGCGCTTGCGGGACTTGCGGCAGATGTGCTTGCGGGCGGATCGGAAAAAGGAAAAAGACACGTTCGACCAGCTCCTTCTCTCCCTGCGAGAGGATCTGCAGCGAGATGCTGGCGAGAGCCTGGCTTTGCTCGAAGATCGGGACGTGATCGCCTATCTGGAGGAGGAACGTTCATCGGGGGGATGGTGCCACCTGGACGTCATCCCGGCCAACTGCCTGTATACACCGCAGCACCAAGTGGTGTTGATCGACTTTGAGCTCGCGCGCAAGGCGCCTCGCGCGCTCGACATGGCGCACTTGCTCAGGCGAAGCCTGGAGCGGGGCAGTTGGGACGGGCACCTGGCGTACGCCTGCTTTCTGCACTTCGATGCCGTCCGCGCCATCGCGAAAGAAGAATACCGGACGGTGGAAGCCATCCTGCGCTTCCCCTACCTGCCCTGGCGCATTGCGCACGCGAGGTACCATTTCGGAGCCGATCCGGCTCAGCTCGAAGCCCTTCAGCGGTACGCGATGCAGGAAGAAAAGCGGCACGCGTTTCTCCGAAGCCTCCGGGAACAAGTGGAGCACCTGGGGGAGTGAACTCGTACCGGGCGAAGGGGGCACCTCGCGAGACGGCTCAGCCACCGGCGTGTGCTCCGGCTGCGTGTGCCCGCCGGGCATTCGGCCATTCGGCCACTCGGCCGGGCGGCGTCATCAAGCCATCGCCTGGGCCCGTAGCACGTTGGCCTCGTGATGTAAAAGCCAGGCCTTCAGATCCACGTTTGCGCCGGCGTAGCCCACCAAGCGACCGTCCGCGCCCACCACGCGGTGACATGGAATGAACACAGGCAGCGGATTGGCCCGGTTGGCCTGTCCCACAGCGCGAACGGCCTGCGGCCGGCCAACCGCCGCTGCGATGTCCCTGTAGGCAACGCGCTCGCCAAAAGGAATGGAACGAAGGGCGTCCCACACCGCCCGTTGAAACGCCGTCCCTCTCGGCGCGAGAGGCACGGAAAACGACCGAAGCTCGCCTGCAAAGTATCGGCGAAGTTCTGCTGCGGCCCACTCGGCAACCTCGAGCGCGTCACCGCCCATCGTCCGCTCCCGCTCGCCGGGCGCCGGTTCCAGCCTCGTCCAGCCTGACGCCACCACGCCTTGCGGCTCAGCCGCCAGCCACATGTCTCCCACTGGCGTCTCCACCGTCACGACCGCCCAATCGCCTTCCTTCACATCCGCTCGCCTCCTCGCGCCCATTGCCCGAGGCATTCGCGATGGCCGCTTCAATTTCCTGCCGCACCTCGGCGTCCTGCTCCACTGTCAGGGCCGCCTGCAACTCCCGGCGAGCTTGCTCTCCTCCGATCTCGCCAAGCGCCCACGCAGCACTCGCCCGAAGCTCAACCCGGTCGGACGACAAAAAGCGCACGATGAGTGGCACCGCCTCCTCTCGGCGCAAATTGCCAAGCGCGATCAGCGCATTGCGCTGCAGCGTTCGCACACCTCGCCACGCCAGCGCCGATCGCCCGTAAGCGCGCACAAACTGCCGATTAGACATCTCGAGCAAACGGACGAGATCGGGATACGCCACTTCGCGGTCCGGCAGGAAGGCGTCATCCTTGGCGGCCTCGCGCTGCCGATTCAGCGGGCACACCTGTTGACACACATCGCATCCCCAAATCCGCCGCCCGAGCGGCCGGCGATATTCGCGCGGAATCATGCCCTTCATCTGCGTCACGTAGGACAGACAAGCGGTAGCCTTCAGTTCGCCCGGCGCCGCAAACGCCTGCGTGGGACACGCCCGCATGCAGAGATCGCAGTCTCCGCAATGCTTGCCCACGTCCGGCGGCAAATGATTCGCATCTTCGATCTCGACATCCAGCAACAACGCCCCCAGGAACACATACGAACCGTACCGAGGGCTGAACAACATGCCGTTCTTCCCGATCCACCCAAGGCCGCTTCGCTCGGCGACCCGGCGATCCACAAGCGGGGACGTATCGACCGCCACGCGGAAACGGATTTCGCGGCCCACGAGGTCCTGGATCCGCCGGGCCAGAGCCTCGAGCCGCGCGGACAGCACGCCGTGATAGTCCTCCCCATACACATAGCAGGATGTCTGCCCACGCAGTTCGTGGCGCGGGTGCTCGCGCATCTGTCGGGCCGCCTCTTCCGTCAGATACGGAAGCGCCGCAGTGATGATGGACTTCGCCTCAGGCAGCCAAAAGCGCGGATCCATCCGTTCCACAGCATTCGCCCATTCAAAACCCGTGCGGCCGCGCGCCTCGTAGTCCGCAAGCGGGCCGGCGAGATCGTCAAAGGGCGACGCATCCGTGGCCGCAATTTCGGGTAGCCCGACCGCCTCCGCCAGAGGCCGAATCTCCGAAAGCGAGAGTTTATCTCCGCGATTCACCGCGGTATCGCCCTCCGCGCCAACTCGTCACACCGCTCGTTCATCGCGACACCGGCGTGGCCCTTGACCTTCTCGAAGCGGACACGATGGCCGTCGATGGCCTCGAGCAACTGTTCCCAGAGGTCTCGGTTCTGAACCGGTTCGCCTTTGCTGTTCACCCACCCGTTCCGCCGCCAATTCACATACCACCGCTGCTGAAAACAGTTGACCACATAGGCCGAGTCGGAGTGGACGATCACGTCGCACGGCCGCTTCAAAGCTTTCAGACCCTCGATCACGGCCTTCAGTTCCATGCGCTGGTTGGTGGTCTCGCGCTCCCCGCCAGAGAGTTCCTTCACGCGCCCATTCCATTGGAGAATCGCGGCCCAGCCGCCCGGGCCCGGGTTTCCCGAACATGCGCCGTCAGTGTACAGAATCACGGGCTCCTCGCTCATCGACTTCCTCCTTCGCCCGAAACGGGCTGTCTGCAAGGACCAGCATAGTCGACCGCGAGCCCGGGCGCAATTTGTGCCACGAAGGGTGCGTGCGTTGGAAGTTCGCCCTGTCTATGTTCCGTCTAACGGTCGCGTAGCGCCTTGATGTCAGTGATAGGACTCTGATGTAAGCATAGGTACAGACGACGGTATTTAAAAACGCAAACCCGTATCTGCGATTACAGTTTCATCTCTCGAAAAGGGCAGACTCAGATGGTCTTCTGCGTACCAAGTACTTCAGGTCGCACTTTCGAGCGTCACCCTGTCATCAAGTTCAACAACGATGTGATAGTCCCCACTTCCCAACAGGACTTCGTGCACTCCACTGTGTACACGATGTTCCAATACATACTGCTGAACATCGATATGCAAGACTTTTGCTGAAACGCGCACAATCGCGTGAGTGTTCGCCGGAACTCGTAAACTCAGATTCACGATTTCCATACTTCGTCTCCACTCTAACTTAATGATTCCATATGGCGTATCGTGGCATATACCCACAAAATCCAGTCCACACATGACGTCCGGCTCGACAATAAATTCCTTAAAGCCTGGCATGAGTGGCTTGAGTCCTCCAAGACGGCGATACATCCAATCACCAATGCAGCCAAAGGCAACATGGTTTTGAGACACAAGCTTGACATCTCCATTAGGTGAGACGGCATCCCAAGACTCCCATACTGTAGTAGCACCACAATTAATTTCATATAGCCAAGATGGACAGCGTTCTTGCCACAACAACCGATATGCGATATCAGGCCTGCCTGCGTCGCATAACACATCCATCAAAAATGGTGTCGCGAGGAATCCCGTGTCCAAACGCCATCCATTGCATTCGATGAGCCTGACCAGCTGTTCCACCATCCGACCTCTTAAGTTTGAAGAGACCATGTCCATATATAGAGCTAGAACGTACGTGCCTTGAAAGTGTGCAGACAAGCGGCCGGAGTCATCCACGTACTCTTTTTCGAACGCCTGTCGAATGTGGCTATATAGTTGCCGGTAGAACACTGCATCGCCTGGTCGACCGATAATATCGGCAATTTCACTCATTAACTTGCATGAGTAGGCATAAAAGCATGTTGCAACCAACTCCCCTGTGGCTTCAGCGGAAGCAATTGGCCCCAGACCATTGTTGTTCTCCATGACCAAACTAGGGATCATCCAGTCTCCAAAATGAAAGCCGTGGTTCCAAAGGTACCGGCGATGACCATCGCTCTCCTGCTCAGCTTGACTGCGAACATAACTAAGCCATCGGCCCATGGCCTCGTAATTTTCTTCCAGAATGCTTATATCACCATACCGCTGATAGAGAACCCAAGGAACAATGATGATCGCGTCTCCCCATCCCGCGCTTGATATTCCAAGGGGTCCAGATTCAAATTCCAAGTAGCGTCCTGCGGGAACATGGTTAGGGACTCTCCCGTCAGGCAGTTGCTCCAAGCGGACCATGAGCAACCACCTCCGCAAAAAGGCAAAGACGTGCATGTTGAAGGTAGCAGTCGGTGCGAATACTTGCACATCCCCAGTCCAGCCGGCACGTTCTCGCGTGGGACAATCCGTCGGAATTGACACCATGTTGCTTTTTTGAGTCCACTGAATGTTGCTGTGCAAGCGATTTAGGCGCTCGTCAGAACACCTAAACGAACCAGTTAATTTCATATCGCTGTAGAGAACAACGGCTTCAACGTCATCCAGCTGAATGCGCGTGGGACAACCAGTGATACGTACGTAGCGAAAACCGTGATACGTAAAAGCTGGCTCGTATACCTCGTCGCCACGTCCGGACGTGATGTAAATGTCCGTTTGTTCTTTGTTCCGTCCGACAATGTTTCGAATGAACTGACCATCCGTATCGACCGCCTCACTGTGTTCGATGCGGATTTCCGTCCCCTCAGGAACATTTAGACGGAGCCGAATGCGTCCTGCAATTACTTGCCCGAAGTCTACAATTTGGGAACCATCAGAACTTACATAAATCTGAATGGGTGAAAGCCTCTCCATTGCCCGAACCACTGGCCCGTATTGTGCGCGTATACATGCAGGTCCATCTTCAGAATAGACGCACTTAAACCACTCACTATCATCAAAATCAGGCGAACTCCACCCTTGTATTTCCAAGCGAGCATCGTACTTTTCTCCAATAAAAAGATCTGCATAGAGCCACGGTCCCGTGTGACAGCGAAAAGATGTATCGGTGCTAATAACCTCCGTTGAACCGTCTTCATATTCAATTTCGAGTTGGAGGAGCAACGCCAACTTATTTCCGTAATGGCAACTGTGGCCTGCAAAGTGAATACGTCCGATGTACCAACCATCAGCTAGCACAATACCAATAGCGTTGACACCTGGTTTGATACATGCGGTGACGTCGTAGGTCTGGTATTTCAAATATTTATCGTAAGGTGTAAAGTCTGGACTAAATTCTGCTTGCCCAACTTTCATGCCATTTATTTCGGCACGATAAACGCCACGTGAAGTGATATACAGGCGTGCTTTCCTGACAGAGCGCACAACACGGAAAGCGCGACGTATCAATTGAGGAGGACGCAAATCCGCTTCCTGTTCCTGAAGCGTCTTTGTCGCCACATTCCCACTCACAACATCTAAAACAGACACCATCTTTTCCTCAGAGGCAGGTTTCTGAATAGGCTCGATCCAATGCGCCTCCCAGTCCTCAGGCTTAAGCAGACCCATCTCCCAAAACGCAGGGTTGCTCCAGTCGGACTCACGTCCTTGATTATCCCAAACCTTCACCTTCCACTCATATCGTCGACGAGAACACAGGTTAGGGCCCTTATAGACTATTCCCGAAGTCCTTTCACTCTCGACACGGCCACTATCCCAGATTACTACTCCGTTACTTTCCACCACGATGCGATAGGCTGTTTGCATCACGTTATATCCTGCAGCTTCGAGCACCCAACTGAAATGTGGATGCACTATATCAGTTCCAAGTGGATTACACTGGTGATCGACTTGTAGACTTGTAGCACAAATTTCGTGAATGCCTGTTTGCACGGTGTCATAGCACCTCACACCTAGCGAGGACTAGAAGACGCCCTCAACGGTTTCATTCTGAGTGAGTAAAGCCGTCGAGGTTCAAAGCGACCGCGTACCTAGGCATCTCGGGTATAGGTTTAACAACAATTGCACTAATGAGCCCTGCAATACCCAGTACCGAGAAAAATAGAGGAAAGCCACCAACAGCGATGAGGGAGGGGGCTATAGTCGGAACTATAGAGTTCGGTAGCGAAGAGGCAATATTCATAATGCCAAAATCCTTTGCCCTGTCGGCTGGGTTCGGCAAGATACGCGCAATTAGGGCAATATCCACTGCCAAGTAAGCACCATAGCCGAGCCCCACGACGGCAAAACCCAAAAACGCTTCCAGCAAACTGGAGGCGAATGCCATTATACCCACCCCAACCGCCATGATTACGGCGGAAGTGAACACAAAAGGTTTTTGTCTGCGCACTTTATCGGACATTGCTCCTCCCAAAATGCTTGACAACGCCAAACAAATCGTTTGAATCAACATCATTGCCGTCATCAGACCCGTAACATGACTCGTCGCGATGTGAAACTTCTGAATAAGGTAGAGAGAAATAAACGACTGAGAAGCAAACGCTACAGATGCAAAGAACCTTGTTAGAACCCCCCATGTAAAACTCGGGAATTGACGGGGATTTGGGTATATTCTTGACCACGAAACGGCGTGCCCATGGGTTGCAGACCTTCTCGTTCCCTTACTGTCACGAATGAGCGCGCAACTAGTCACAATAGTCAGAGTTGAGATGATAGCTATAAAAGCAAATTTCGTCATGATCGAAGCGCCATTAACAATGTTCATCAATGCCATTCCCAACAGAATGGCGGCAGGATTGAATACACCGATAATTCCTGAAGCCGTCCCCCTTTTGGACTCTTCAACCTGGTCTGGAATCAAAGCGCTTACTGAGGAACTCACAAACGCGAAGAATATTACGGACAAGGCGTAGAAGGCAACTACCGTTTCGACTCGCCCAGCCGACCCAATCCCAACCAAACAGGCAGACCCGAACAGGCCACCGATGAGCATCCATGTTCTTCTTTTTCCAAACGCCAACGTGGTGCGATCACTCATGAATCCACCAACATAATTCGCAATGAGTTGCAATATTCCACCAATCGCTGTCGAGACACTGAAATCAGCCGTAACATGCTGAGGGTCAATTGCAAGGAACTTTAGGGTTAACAGTAATGCGAGCGGTATCACGGTGCCGAGGGTCATGCCAAATTGACCCAGAACCATCCCAAAGACAAGACGGCCGTATGGTGTAATCGATTTCTTCACGATTTCTTGATTTTGCTGGTCGAGTGTAGCACTCATCTTTGTTCACCACCCAGAAATGTTTTCATAATGCAGTTCTTTTTACATTAAATTCCTACGGAAAAACTCTAGGCACAACTGCCCTATGGATACAGCTTTCACGAGCGTTTTTTGGTCTTCATGTCCAGATTCATACTTCCAAAGATAAACACAGTCCTGAACCTTGGCCAAAAAGTCGTTGTCATTGAGGAATGCGTGTTTGGCCCCTTTGATGAAGCAGGCTACAACAGAATTGTCAGTCTCCTTAAGAGCGCGGTACAACAATTTGCTTTGTGATACGGGCACGAGTTCATCGTCAAGCCCATGTAGAATTAGGAATGGAGGCATGCCTCGCCTCACATAGGTTACAGGATTGGCCAATGATACTATATCCGGTATCTCCAGCAGGGGTGCACCCAACAGCTCTTCTTCACGCGAAGGTTGGCCTGCTTCACCGGACATGACAACGCGTCTCGTTTCTTCATTACCCGCTTCCTGTGCCGCGGCCTCATTGGGATAATACATTTGCATAAAATCGATGGGGCCATATCCCTCGACCACCGCCTGCACCTCAGCCGGTATTTCAGAATATACGTCTTCTTCCCACCTTATCTGCGACGACATAGCGGCAAGCGCTGCCAAATGCCCCCCCGCAGATGAACCCCACAACCCGATGCGGGTTACATCGACGCCATACGCAGAGCCATGGCGCCTAAGCCAACGGATCGCCGCTTGAACGTCTTGAATCTGCGCTGGAAATTTTGCTTCGTGACTGAGCCTGTAATCAATACTGACCACATTGCAAACCCATGCTGGGCAAAAAACAACTTTAGATCCGGGGCCAACTTCCGGTCGCCAATTCTCCATCCGCCACCGTGTATCCAAATAATAGATGGAAATTTAAACATTGTTCTTTGCGGCAGGTATAAATCTAGTCTTAGTTCGCGATTCAACCGTTCGAGGTAAACGACATCCTGAATGACGGCAACATCAAATAACCGCTGGACACCCAAATCCCTACGCCCCCATGATTGTTGTTTTATCCCATAATCTCATCTCGTGTGCCAGCCGCCGACCCGACGATATGAATATCTAACTGTTCTGCGTACTGAAAGAGACGGTCCGCATGGAATGGGCTGGGCACAGGAGGATAGACATACTCCTTATAGGGATCGCCAACTGTGCGAAAGAAGTTGACGAAATCTCCAGGCGTAATGACGGAGAAAAACCTCGCATCATGCGTATCTAGTCGGTAGGCGTGCACGCCTTTAGTGGGAACATGCACAAGATCACCAGGAACTAGATTGTATTCCACTCCATCTCCCCACACGGACACGCGGCCACGCAGGCAGTAGAATGTCTCGGTAATGTGCTCGTGGTAATGATCGATTACCTTTAAGCCCTTTGGGCCTTCAGCAGTCGCACAAAGCATCGCATTGTCGGCAGCTTCGCGGTGAAGAAGCAGTGTGTGCAATTGATCTCCCAGTAATCTCCGTTCCCCCTCGCGTGCTTCAAGCACGTAAGGAATGACCCGATCAGGTAGTTTGCCATAATAGCCATAACCCTTTTGATTGGCAGGCTTATAGGACCCAAGCACTTCTACATACGGTGCTCCCGCCTTTGCCACATCTTCGGGTGTTGGACTTTCTCCACACGGCGCCGGGTGAATCGGGGCCGAGTACGCTGTACCCAATGCCCTGAAAAGCGACGACTTGTGCCCGCCTACCGTAACGAGGAGAAACTGGGTACAATGACTTTTCATTTCGTAGCCTTGAACGACTCCTGCCGGGATGCTAGCGAAGTCCCCTTGTGTCAGCATGAAATGTTCGTCATTCAACTGTAGCTCTAAAGAACCTTCAAGAACATAAATAGCGCTATGAGAAACTGCTCGGTGCAAAGGAAATGTGTTTCCTTTACCTCCAGATATCCTTACAAGGTCGAAGCGCCCCTCTGTTGTTTCCTTATCAGCCAAAATGGTGACCAATTGCCCTCCCACGCGGTATGATTCTCCTTCACCGCTACGTAAACAGTAACAGGCGCGCCCCAAACGCCCTCCTAATGCTTGAGCCATTCCCATCCCTCCGTCCTCGGAATAGTAAAGCGCTTTCCCAGATTC
The DNA here is from genome assembly GCF_900156755.1 of Alicyclobacillus vulcanalis. Taxonomy (GTDB): domain Bacteria; phylum Bacillota; class Bacilli; order Alicyclobacillales; family Alicyclobacillaceae; genus Alicyclobacillus; species Alicyclobacillus vulcanalis. Next base: position 45,490 of record NZ_FTOO01000010.1, on the reverse strand, counting down.
AACAACACTCATCTATGTGCATTAGCATAATGCGGCGCAACTGAGTTTGAACAACACAGGTTTCTGATGATAGTCATCGATGCTCCTGATTACTGTTCGCGGGTCCCTTTCGGTATTTTGCTACCCAGTACTTTCCGACAGGTGTTTACCCACAACGGAAGAGACGGGTTATTGTGATTTTCTTTCCATACCATCACGAGCTGGAGGACATCATTCTCCGCGTCAGCGATCGGAATAAACCGCAAATCTGGAGCTGAATAATGGTGCTCTAGACTCTGTGGTAAGATCGCGATTCCAAGTTCGGCCTCCACCAGCACAAGGACCGTATCGACAAACCTCGGCTGACTTACAATGTTAGGAACAAACCCATGCCTAGAGCACAGTTGAATTGTATAATCAAAAAAACCTGCAGGAGAATCTTGACGATTGTGTATGATAAAAGGTTCGTGCCGTAAATCCGAAATCTGAAGCCTGTCGCGACTAGCAAGCGGATGATTGCGGTGCAGAACGACAGCAAACGGTTCGGTTCGAATGACCTCTTGTACGATACCCTCAACTCGGTGCAACCCAAATGGTGTTGTGATGGCAAGATCTAGTTCACCAGCGTCAATGTACTGCAGTAACATACCGTGATGATAATGATTTAGGGTTAAGTCAATGTCGGGATACTGACGTTTAAACTCTTTAATTAGATCAGGCAAAAAGGCACGGACATGCGGTGCCAGAAAACCGATGCGTAGAGCGCCAACAAGACCCTCATGAACTAGTCGCGCGGTGTGGATAGCTTCCTCCATGCGATGCATGAGAGGGACCACGTCTTGATATAACCGTTGCCCGGCACTCGTGAGCCGAACAAATCGCTTATTCCGGATAAATAATGGGACACCGATTTTTTTCTCCAGTTCGGCAATTTGCTGGCTTACTGCCGACTGAGCAACAAAAAGCTCATTGGCCGCCTCCGTAAAGTTCAAGCGTTCTGCAACCTTGATGAAGTATCTTAGTTGTCGAAGATCAAGATCCAAGTGAATCGCCCCCAGACAAATCATACATGCGGCTGGAGACGCGCGCACGCATCTAAGCAAGCATGAGAAATCTATAAATTTTATTTCTCACATCGGATCTAAATATTTCAAATTAAAATTCGCAAGATGCATTATGGAACTACAACTGTTTCACCTTTCTAGCCTTCAACACCAGAAGGAGGCCTGCCGGCGTGAAGTTACTGACATACAAGCATGGCGAACAACCGTTCCGTTTAGGCATTCTCGTTGGAAACGACCATATCTGCGATCCGCAACAAGCTTATATGAGCATGTTGTTTGCTGGCGGGCAGCTGCGTGCTAGCGAACTTTCCCAAGCCATGTTGCCGTCCGACCCAACTGAATTTTTGGAAACAGGTGATTTTGCTTGGGATGCTGCAAAGCAGGCGATTAAATACGCAGAGGACTGTCCGGGGTCAAGCGGTGTTTACTCCTTATCAGCGGTGGAACTTGGGCCCCCTATCCTTCGACCCAAAAAAATTATTGCGGTTGGGTTGAACTATCGAAACCACATTCTCGAAATGGGACGCGATTTGCCAACACATCCGGTCATCTTTGCTAAATTCTCGAATACGCTTTTGGGACCTTACAGTGCGTTCCCGTGGTGTTCTGACTTGACCAAAAAACTTGACTATGAGGGCGAACTCGCATTCGTCATTAGCCGTCGGGCAAAACGTGTTCCACGCGAAAGGGCTTTCGAGTATGTAGCGGGCTACACGATTGCAAACGACCTGTCTGCGCGTGACTTGCAGAAACGCACCATTCAGTGGTTGCAAGGAAAGAGTCTTGATGGCAGCCTCCCCCTTGGTCCGTATCTGGTCACCCGTGACGAAGTAGCGGATCCACACAACCTTTCCCTACGTGTTACCGTCAACGGCGAAGAACGTCAGCGTGCGACGACGTCAGAACTCGTTTTCGGTGTTGATTACCTGGTATCCTTTTTGTCCCATATCATGACCCTCGACCCCGGGGACATTGTGCTAACTGGAACTCCAGGTGGTGTTGGTGAAGCAAGAAACGTGTTTTTGCAAGACGGTGATGTCGTTCGAGTGGAAATTGAGAAGCTCGGATGGATTGAAACTCGCATCGAGGAGGTAAGAGAGTCGTGAAGGAGGAGCAAGAGTTCAAACTAGACGTCGCTCACATCGCTCACGTCGAATTACTCACGCCTACTCTTCAGGACAGCTTATGTTTCTTTCGAGACATACTCGGCCTACGAGTCGTCGCCCAAGAGGGTAAGTCTATATTTCTGCGCGCCTACTGGGATCAACAGATTTACAGTCTTAAGTTGACGGAATCACCATACGCAGGGTTGGGTCACCTGTCGTTTAGAGCACAGTCTCGACGTGCGCTGGAGCGGATTGTCCACGACATTGAAGACTCAGGTTTGGGAATGGGGTGGATCGACGGGGACTATGGTCACGGTCCGGCCTATCGCTTCCGCACGCCAAATGGTCATCTGTGTGAAGTATTCGACGAGGCGAAGCGTTACTGCGCACCGAAAGAAAATCTTCCCTATCTTAAAAATCAACCGGATGTGTTCCTCGGGCAGGGGTTGAACGTGCAGCAGTTCGACCACTGTAATTTGTTCAGTTCTGACGTCGATTCAGACACCCGCTTTTTGAGGGACGTACTTGGTTTTCGCCTGAGCGAAGTAGCCATCGATCGTGATGGCAAACAGACGACGGCTTGGTTACATGTTACTAACAAGTCATACGATTTGGCCATTTCACGAGACCAAACGGGTCTTCGTGGGAGATTTCACCATCTCGCTTACCGCGTAGACAGTCTTGAGGCCGTGATGCGGGCTGCCGATTTATTTATGGAACGCGGGGTGTATATAGAAGTTCCCCCCAACAAACACGTCGCTGGTCAAACCATATTTGTTTACGTGTATGAGCCTGGCGGAAACCGAATCGAAGTCTGTTCTGGGGGATTCCTCATTTACACTCCCGATTGGGAAACCGTCACCTGGAGCGCAGAAGAGCGGCGCCGGGGTCTGGCCTGGGGAACACAGCTTCCCGCATCATTCCATCGATACGGTACACCCGTTCACGAACAATACCAGACTACAGATTGAGGTGATCTATGTGGCAAGTACGGTTCAGATCTACAACCCGGAGCACGTCATCTCCACTGCACAATCCTTGTTTGCAGTTATTCGCCCGCATGTTTGGGAAATTGATGAAGAACGAAAGCAACTCGATGAGGTAATGCAACCCATCATTTCATCCGGCCTAATCCGACTACTTGTTCCCCGCCGGTGGGGCGGTCACGAAATGTCGTGGTACGAGGCATCTCAAACCGCGATGGAAATTGCCAAAGCATGCCCTTCGACAGGTTGGTGTTACTCCTTGCTTGTGTTACACAACTGGATGGTCGCCTTTTGGCCTGAGCAGGCTCAAGCAGACGTATGGCACGCTACTCCAGATGCATGTGTGGCATCTTCATTTAACCCCGCCCCAGGATCATCATGCGAAATCACACCCGGCGGGTACAGGTTAAATGGTAAGTGGAGTTTCTCATCAGGCATTGACCACTCCGACTGGGTCATCGTGAGTCATCGCGACCCTGCAATTCAGTCAGAATCTGGACGCCATACACTGTACTTCTTAGTTCCTAAATCAGATTGCACTGTCCACGACGTATGGCATGTCGTGGGTATGCGCGGAACAGGTAGTAATGTTGTTGAACTGACCAACGTTTTTGTGCCCCAACATCGTGTTATTGCGCTTGAACCTTGGAACGAAGATGCCCAGGCACCGGGTACACTTGTAAACCCATCCCCGTTGTACAAAATTCAGCTTTCGGCTGTAATGCCGGTAACTCTATTATCGGTAATCATAGGGGCAACGGTTGGTGCGTACGAGCTATGGCGGGACCACATTGCAAACAGCCGGAGTCGAAATGGCGGTATTGTTGCGTCATCGACCAGCCAACAGGTGAGGCTAACTCGTGTAGCTAAAAAGATTGAAGCAGCAAAAGCACTGCTCGAACATTCTTTGCAGATTGTTCACAGGGGTGAAACCCTTGATTACAAAACCCGCGTGTCTCTGCGCTGCAACTACGCTTACTGTGCCGAGCTCTGCACGGAGGCAGTCGAGACAATGTTTATGACAAGCGGAGCTGCGGCAACGGCTGAAAGAAACCTCCTGCAGCTCTTCTGGCGCGACATTCATGCAGGGGCCATGCACATGGCCTTCAATTTTGAATCTGTCGGTACACTATATGCGCAAATGGAACTGGGCCTGCCAGCAGAAGTCCTATATTAAGTAAATCTGGAGGATATCAATATGTCAGGAGGAATTACATTGGTCACGGCGATATCACAACAAGCGTTTCGACAAGTGTTAGGGCGCTTCGCAACTGGCGTCACCGTCATTTCCGTAGGTGGCGATGACGGCTCTGTCCACGCAATGACAGCTAACGCATTCAGCTCGTTATCGTTGGATCCTCCTCTCGTCCTCATTTGTCTTGACAAGCAGGCGAAAACACTAAGACTCATTCGCGAACGTCTAAGGTTTGCGATTAATATTTTGGCGGACGATCAGGAGAATTTGTCGCGACTCTTTGCAAATCAAGCCGTGCAGCAAACACCCAGCTTCTGCTTTTCGTGTAATAACACTTTATCTCCCGTCCTTGACGGAGCACTCGCAAATATTGATTGCAAGCTGTTTGAAGAATACGACGGCGGCGACCACGTTATCATAGTTGGAGAAGTTCTTAGTGCGATGATGAATGAGGACAAAACAAAGCCCCTATGTTTTTTCAAGGGACAGTACTGCCGATTGGCATGACAATAAACAAATGCAGCTGGATCGGACGTTCTCAGGTAGATGTTAAGAACCTTCACGAACTCAGCTGTTTTCGCTTTCATAGTGAGCGTCGAGAATAAAACGACTCTCTCGTGCTGGAACCGCGCCAAAGCGCGGTTATTTCTTTGTATAGTTTACATTCAAATGCGCAGGCTTTTCTATACAGGAATCTCATGAAGAACATCACTATAATTACGTACACCTTCCCTTCTTTCCATCTCACGAGTGGGCCCAGCCCGAGCTGGACCCCTCACGTCAAGATCCGCCACAGCGTTGCACCCGAGACCACCAGCGAGATGATTGCCAAGGCGCCGGCAGACACCGACGCCACTGGGCCGCTCTTGCTCCCCGCCCATCGCATGAACGACAGCGTGTAGATAAAGATGCCGACAGGGATGATCATGGCAAACAGATACTTAAACATGGCGAACCCTCCTGTGTCGACGGCGAGATCGCTTGACCCAGCCGCTGAGAAGGACAGCGACAGGGATGGCGAACACGACGATCCATCCCCACTTCAGCAGGTACGTGCCGTCGAACTCAATGACGTCCATCCAGTTCTGCGGCCACATGCCAAGCGAAAACGACAACAGTACGATGGCTGGGACCGCAGGTCGATACGTGGGCCAACTGAACGCCTTCGACAGGAGATACGCGGAGCCCCACATGGTCACGGCCATGCGAACCGTTGCTGCGGTGACCCAGAGGAAAATGAAGATGCTCTCAAGCCGTTGAAAGAACGGCCCCATGTGAATCATGCGGGCTAATCGGTACAGGGCAAACGACGTCTTGCCCGTTTCAGCGGCCGGAAACACCATGTGATACGACAACACGAGAAACACGAGCAAGAGTGTCGAGACGATGATACTCACCGCACCAATCCGCCGCATTTTTCGCGGGTTGTTCACGTGCGGAAAGATGATGGTCAGAAGAAGCACATTCGCGAAGATCGAACTGTATTGCATGGCGCCTGTGATCACGCGAATCGGCCCCGTGCCCCAAAACGGGAGGAGCAAGTACGGTCTCCACCAGTTCACGGTCATGAGGCACACCCCGACGAGGCCCACGAGCAGGATGGGCAAAAAGATGAAGGCTGTTCGGCAGATGCCCTCGATGCCTGCGTAGGCAATGTAGCCCACGGCGAACATGAAGACCGCACCGACAAGCAGCAGGGGCGTCGAAGGAAGCACCGTGCTCACCACGTTTTCGGTGAACTCGCGCATCACGGCCGCCGTGGAGCAGAGAAAGTACAAGGCAAAGACGAGCGCGATACAGATGGCGCCGAATCGTCCAAACACCTCTTTGGCGATCTCGACGATGTCGAGGTTCTGAAAGTACTTCCTCATGATCCACTCCACGAGGTAAAACAGCGCCAGGGTGAGCGCTCCCGAGAAGACGGGTTCCATCCAAGCGGCCTCGTACGCGCTGAAGCTGATGTAGCGCGGATAGGTCAGAAACGCGTTCGTAGACACAAAGATGATGAGCATGGCCGTCATTTCGGCGGCCGGCACCTTGGCATCCCGTTTGCCCGATTGGCTCATGACTCAGGCCTCCCTCCTTCACCTGCTTCGCGGCGTGTCACCGCCGACCACGGCCGCGTGACCGGGCTCTGGCGCCAGCTGCGCAACGGTTTCAGAAACGCTGGCCGTTTGTTCATGCCCCAGAGCGGGCCGCGCACCAACACGTCTCGAGCCGCGCCGCTGATGGGTGCAATGGGCGACAGGAATGGCACGCCAAACGACTTCAACATGGAGAGGCGCACGATGTACACGACGAACAGGATGGCTATGCCGTAGAACCCAAGCACCGCCCCCGCGATGAGGAACGCAAACCGCAGAATGCGCACGGCCATGCTGAGTTCGTAGTTTGGCACTGTGAACGACGCAAGCGCCGTGGTGGCGACGACAATCACAAGCAGCGGACTGACGATCCCGGCCTGCACCGCGGACTGGCCAATAATCAACGCTCCCACTATGCCAATGGTTGGTCCAATTACTGAAGGTATCCTGATGCCTGCCTCGCGAATGAGCTCGATCGCGAATTCCATCAGCAGGACCTCAACGACCACCGGGAACGGCACTTGCTCCCGGCTGCCCGCGATGGCCAGCATCAGGTCCGTGGGCAGCATCTCCGAGTGATAGTTGGTCACCGCGATGTACAGCCCCGGGAGGAGCAGCGCCGTCATCAGCGCAATCCAACGAATCGCCCGGATGAACGTGCCCGGGATGATGCGCAGATTGGTGTCTTCGGACGTGTGCATGAGCGACCACAAAACGACGGGCACGATGATGGCTACCGGACTATGCCCGACGAAGATCGCGATGTACCCTTCCGCCAACATGGCGGCCACGCGATCCGGCCTCTCGGTCACGAGGACCTGCGGAATCATCATGCTGGGCCGGTCTTCGATAAACTGTTCTAACATCCCTGCGTCGAGGATGTAGTCCACGTCGATGTCGGAGATGCGCCGGCGCACCTCTTTCACGAGTTTCGGGTTCGTCAACCCGTGAATGTACATGATGGCCACGTCCGTCTTCGCCAGATTGCCCACCGCGTGGATTTCCGTGACAAGGTGTTCGGAACGCAGGCGCATCCGCACGAGCCCCGTATTCGTGCGGAAGTTTTCGGTGAAGGCGTCCTGAGCGCCGCGCACCACATTCTCCATCTTCGGTGTGGCCACGCTGCGGTGTTCCCAGCCCTTGGACTCCACCACCAGCGCCGCGTCGCACCGGTCCAAAAACACCACGGTCGATCCGGCCAGGACGTTGAACACGACCTCCGACCACTTCTCGATCACCTGGGTCTGGTGACCCGGCACCAAGTGATCGACGACATAGGACAGCGCGCGCTTCGGGTCGTCGGCCAGGTGGGACCAGATCATCAAGGGCTCGAGGATGGCCCAATTGATCACGTTTTTGTCGACCAGGCCATCGACATACACGACCATGCCGCGCCAAGGCGAGCGGCCCTCGACGCCGACGGAGAACTCGCGGATGACGATGTCCTTGTTTTGGGGCAGATGAAAGAAGCGAAACAGCCGATGCTTCATCTCGTCGAGATCGACTTCAATTTTTTCCTGCTGGCCGGCGTGCGCCTTCTGCACAGCTTCGTCGTATTCCTGCGCGGCGCGCCGCAGAAAAGAACGCATGGACACAGGTTTTTTCGCAGTGTCCATCTTGTTTTCGGCCGTCGTGAAGTTGACGGACTCGTCCACGGGTTCGTCGCCGTACCGATCCGCGTCTGGCTCATTCTCGTCGCTTGTCAGAGAGAAGTCGTCGTTCAAGACGTTGTCATCGACGGTCAACAGCCGTTTGATGGCGCCTGCAATTCCCACGTCCATGGAGTGCCCTCCTATTCGGACCAGGTTCCTCGGTCCTTTAGGTTGCTCCTGGCGAAGGAAGTTATCCAGCGGGGCAGGCGTCAGGAGGTTTGTCGCGAGAGGGCCTGGGGAGAAATGGCGAGATCGAGCGAGAGCTTCTGAGTCGTCGGAGAATAGCCTACCACGCGGACGGCAAACGGCTTGGCGGGCCGCTCGGTGAAGTTGAGCGCGATGTTTTGAGCGGAGCCATCGACTTGGATCCAGTTGGGCAAGGGCGCTCGCTCGAGGACGGAGAAGACGACGGTGCGTGGGATGGGGATGAAGGAAAGCTGCGCGCTATCCACGTGGAGCACGAGGTTCCCGCCTTGAATCACGGGTGTGACGACGAATTGCATGGGCACGGCGTGATCGAGGACCTTGACGGCGAAGTCGCACACCCAGGTGTCGCCGAACTGAACGCTGCCGGAGGCCAGGACACGACTCACCTCGGGATCGTGCGCGATGGCGTACGCAAGGTAGGCATTGATGGCGTCGGCTCCGATGTCCACCTGGACGACGGGGGCGCTCGTGACGGGCGGCGCGGCGGGCGCGGGCGCGCGGGAGGCCGTGGGCAGACTGTTCCACACAATGAGGCCTGCTACGACCGCGAGCAGATCGAGCGCCGCGAGCACGATGAACAGCCGCTTCCACATGTCGATCACGCCTCCTTTAGTGTTGCCCTGTCTGTGGCTGCGCGAGACGCTTGGCGTACTGGCACAGATCGGCCACGGGACACGCGTGGCACTTGGGCTTGCGCGCGGTACAGACCCGCCGGCCGTGCAGAATGAGCGCGTGGTGGGCCTTGGTCCAAAGCTCGGGCGGAAGTTTTGCGCACACCTGTTGTTCGGTTTTCAGCGGGTCGTTCGAGTGCGCGAGCCCGATGCGATTCGTCACGCGCTGGACGTGCGTGTCGACGGCGAACGCGGGCACGCCAAAGGCGTTGGACACGACGACGTTGGCGGTCTTGCGACCCACGCCCGGCAGTTCCATCAGCTGATCGCGGCCGCGAGGCACCTCGCCTCCGTACGCGTCGACGAGAATGCGCGCCGTCTCCACGATATGCTTCGACTTCGAGCGAAATAAGCCGACCTCGCGGATGTCTTCGGCGACTTCCTCGGGCGTTGCGTTGGCAAAGGCCTCAGGTCCGCGATACTTCGCAAACAGCTTGGGTGTGACCATATTGACGCGCTCATCCGTGCACTGAGCCGACAACATGGTGGCGACAAGCAGCTCAAACGGGGTCGTGAAGTGCAGCTGGCAGCGGGCATCTGGGTATGCCTCGAGCAGCCGTTCCACGACGCGGATGGAATCCTCGCGGTCTAACGCGGCCATGCGCCCTCGGTCCTCCTTTCCACCGGGTCCACCACCTCATAGCGAGGTAGCCGTGCGCGCTCGACGCGGCCGGGATCGCCGAGGTGTTTCATGAGCAGGTCCCGCACCAGGGGCCGCTGGTACGTGATGTCTCGTGCGCGGCGAAACGGAGGGAAGAGCGGAGACAGCCACAGGTATTCGCACGTGACGACGCGGTAGTCTCGCTCCGGTTGGATGGGCTCTCCGCCGAGCAGCACGCGTCGGACCCGCCGTGCACCCGTGCGCCGCTCGATTTCGGCGATCCCGCCCGAAAGCGCGAGCACGCCAATGCGGCCACCCCGAAATCCGAAGCCAATGCCCTGGCGGTCGTAGATCTCCGGTTTCAGCGCGAGATCGATGGCCTCGAGGATGTCCGCCCCGCGCATGGTCACCACAATGGGCCGCGTGGGCGTTGGGCAAGCGCCGAGCACGTGCTCCGCGGTGATGCGCCCAGGCAGGAGGCTGGCGTTGAGGGCGCCCGCCATCATGAGGGCGAGCTGGCCATCGAATGCGTCAAACAGGATATCGGTCAGCAGGTTGGCGAACGTGCACTCGTCTTCGTAGCCAAGCTGCAGGCGCTCCGCCAGAGACGCCACGGGGCGCTTCAACTCGCGCTCCACGTCGGCGCGCTGCCGAGCGTACGTCTCCATCATGCGAGCGTCGAGGGCGTCCCAGGGTTCAACGGGCACGCGCTCCGATCGCGCCAGAACCCGCCCCTGGGAGCGCTCGAGCACCGTGTGGCCGAAGGAAAAGCCGTGCTTCCCTGGCTGGAAGACCGCCGTTTGCCCGATGTACTCGGCCTCGTACATGGTCTCATGCGTATGCCCGCCGAGGATGCAGGTGATCTGCGGAAGCTCCTGGGCGAGCATCCGGTCAAAGCGAAGCCCCATGTGCGACAGACAGACGATGGCATCCACGCGCTGGGCCACAAGATCCCGCACGGCCCGCCGGGCGGATTCCAGCGGATCCAAGGCCGTGACGCCGAGCATGCGGTAGGGCAGGTCGTAGTTCGGCGTGAGGCCAAACACCCCGATGCGCATGCCGCCGGTCCGATACACGTGCGTGTCCGTAAAGAACGGAAACGGGCGGCCATCCGAGCGGCGCAGGTTGGTGCCAAATGCGACGGCGCCTGAGCGGCGGACGAGCTCTTCCCACCTCTCCACCGGGATGGTGAGCCCCTCGTTGTTGCCGAAGACCCAGCCATCCACGCCGAGCGTGCGCATCAAATCCGCGTTCAAAAGCCCGGTGGTGGCCTCGGTCTCGGGCCTCACGCGGTCCAGCACATCGCCGAGATCGAACGTGAGCCAAGCCTCGCCCTTCCGCTCGATCTCGGCTCTCAGCGCGCGAAGCTTGGCGCCGATGCGCATGTGATTCTCGAGACGGCTGTGCAAATCGTTCATGTGAAGCAAGTGAATGCGCACGTCGACACCCCGCTACTTCTGCGCCATCGGCCTGGCCAGCTCGTAGAGAGAACACGCGGTGGTGAATGTTTGTTCCACAAACCGCACAAACTCGTCGCCCGACATCTGGACCGCTTCGCCTCGGGAGGCCGTGCGCCCCAAAAGCATCTCCGCCTTCTTCACGGCGGCCAGTCGCTCCGCGATCCGCCGCAGGCCGTCTTCCCCAAGCTCTCGGACAGAAGTGAAGTCGGGCGACGTGTGATCTTCGATCACGACAAAATCCCCCGGCAGCTTGGCATACACCTCGCCGCTCGCCTCCGCCACGCGCGCGCCGAACTGGCCTTTCTCCACGCCTTCGTCGATGTAGCCGAAGACGGCGAACACGTGCGACGCAAACAGGCCGATTTGGAAGTGTGGATGTTTCTTGTATCCGCGCGGATCCGAACTGAACGCGACCCATGTGCTCTCAGGCGGATTGACCGTCCGCCTCGCGTGTTTGGCGACATGCGTGTGGATGGGCATGCCAAGTTGCGCCGAGAGCCATGGCTCGAAGTGTTCGGCCAGCTGGATGAACTTCGGCTGAATGCGCGCTCGAATCAGCTCCATGCGCGCCGCAAGCCCCGGCGCTTCCATGGCCGCGAAATCGTCAACGGTCCATCCTGCAAACACCGCCCGCACCTTCCTTACGCGTATGCTCCCTTTACAGTAGACGACGCATGTCGGCCTGGCAAGCCGATTCCCGCTCGAGCTTTCGCCGGATGCGCTCGATCCGCCGCACAATTTCCGCGTGTTCGCGCGATCCGGCCTGCATGCGAGCCCGTGCAGCCTCCGCGGCCGCAAGCGCCCGGACGAGATCGCGCCGGTGATGCTCAAGGTACTTGGCCGTTTCCACACACGGCTCGGGACGGTCGGGGTACGCCTCGGCCAACTCCTGCCATAGATCATAAGCTTCCTCCCACCGGCCGCGCCGTTTCAAGAACAGGCTGAACAACCAGCGGGCGCGCCAATCGGCGTCCTCCTGCACGACGGCCTGGCGAAACTGGGCGTCGGCCGACTCCCACTCCCGCCACGCGTCAAACCAGGTGGCGAGGCCGACGTGCGGCGCGGCGTGCGGCCAGGAGCGCTTTTCGGCGAGTGCATCGGCCAGTTCAAGGGTGAGCCGGGCGAGCGTGCACACGTCTCGGAGGTTGTGGGCAAACACGTCTTCGAGCGTCGACAGCGGCGCACCTTCCACGTAGGCGAAATAGCGCATGGGCGCCTCCCTGCCCGGCAAGTCCCCCTCGCGCGCGACGCCGAGCATCGCCTCGATGTCCGCGAGTTTCACGCGCCCCATGACCTGTTTCCAAAGCCGCCGCGCAGGGTGGAGCAGATCGAGATGCGCGGGCTCCGCCGGAACGACGCCGTAAAGCACACACCGGCTGACGAAGAGCGGCCAGTCGTACGATTTGCCGTTGTACGTGACGAGAACGGGCGCGCCGCTCGCGAACCGCTCGGCGAGCAGCCGGACTGCCGCGCCCTCGCTCGGATAATCGGGGACAAAGTACTGGGCCACTCGAAATTCGTCTTCCGCAAAATACCCAAGGGCATGCAGGAAGGGCACCGTGCCGCCGCCGTGACCGAGCCCCGTGGCCTCGACGTCGTAAAACAGGAGGCGCTCCACGTCCAAATCGACGTGCGCGAGCCGGCTCAGGCGGCCGAGATCGCAGGCGAAACAGTCGGCGAACGGGCGCCCCCCGTAGTGCGTGCAGAGATCGAACGCGGTCTCGCGCACGTGGACGATCCCGTCTTGCGTCTGGATGGGCTGAAATCCGGCCTCGGCCAGTTCCGCCTCGCGCGCGGGCGGCTGCGGGTCTTGGCGCTTGGCGGGCTCGGGGGTCACCGCGGCCATCGCGCCGTCTGCGGCGGGTTGCTCGGGATGGGATCGCTTGGCGCCCGCCGTGCGCTCGAGGTCCTTCAGTTTCTCCAGCAGGCTTCGCCCCATCGTCAGGCCCTCCCTGCCCCCGCGGCACACAAAGACGAGAGAAGCTCCGCGACCCACGGCTTGAGGTTCTCCCCTTCCACGGCCGGCCCCACGCAACTCGGACAGCCGACCTCGCAAGGACACCCCTGCACCATGTCGAATGCGGTCGCAAAGATCTGATCACGATCGCGGTACACGCGCTCGGCGATGCCCACGCCGCCGGGGTACGCGTCGTACACATACACGGACGGCCTGGCATACTGGGGATCGCGCACTTCGACAGCGACGTGCACGTCGGACGCGGCGCACATGGCGTGCAGCGCCACGGCATGCTTCAGCACGTGCCCAAGCCCTTTGAGCGCCGCCTCCCACGCGTCGTCCGAAGCCGGAAAGCCGGATCGATCAAACGTGATCCAATAGCCGACCGTGTGCAACTCGGCCTCGGGAAGATAAATCTTGCCCCAGCCCACGTTCTCGTGCGTCTCCAGCTTGATCTTCTTGAACAAGGTCGGCGTGGCGTGCACGGCGACGTCGCCCGTGTAGTGACAGAGGGAGCCCGCCTCCGCCCGATCGTTCTCCTCGAGCACCTGCAGGTGCACGGAAAGCTCGGCATCGGTATAGTAATCGCACGCCACCGGGCGGACGAACGCCTTGCCGTTGTCGAGATCGAGCTTCTCCACCTGGTACATCTGCGACTGGTGCAGATAGATGGCTTCCTCGTGCAACATCGTGAGCGCGCTGAATCGGTCCATCTCCCCGATGACCACGGGCGGATGCTCGGCGTGGTTGACGATCACGACGTTTTCCTGGGCCGCGCTTCGCAGCGATACCGCGTGCGCGGGCATGTCGTCGGCCATGTAATAGTAGCGGCCATCCTGCGCGCGGTGCAGGACGCGCATGTCCACCAGGTAGTCGAGCAGCTCGCCTGTCGTCTCCACGCCAAACCGCTCGCCCGGGTTGAACGGCAACTCATAGGCCGCGCACTTGAGATGATCCATCAAAATGAGGAGATTGTCGGGATAGATGCGAGCCGCCTCGGGCGACGCGTCCAACAAGGCCTCGGGATGGCGGACCATCCACTGGTCGAGCGCTGAACTGGTCGCCACAAAAATGGCGGCGGAGGTGCCTTTGCGCCGCCCGGCGCGGCCCATCTGCTGCCGGGTGGACGCCACAGAACCCGGATACCCGACCGTGATGGCGACCTCCAACGACCCGATGTCGACCCCGAGTTCGAGCGCGTTGGTGCTCACCATGCCCAGAATTTGTCCTTCGCGCAAGCCCCGCTCGATGGCGCGCCGTTCATTGGGAAGGTAGCCGCCGCGGTAGCTGACAATGCGCGGCCGCAAGAGTTCGCGCGCATCGCGGCGCAAATACGACGCAAGGATCTCCACCTGGTTGCGGGTGCGCGCGAAAAGGATGGTCGGAATTTCGTGCTGAAGCAGGCGCGAGCCGAGGCGCCGCGCGGCCGTGATCGCCGATTGACGCAAGCCGAGGGCGGGATTGACCACGGGAGGATTGTACAAAATGACGTGCTTCTCGCCCTCCGGTGCGCCTGACTCCGATACGACAGCCGTCTCGCGCCCGCAAAGCCGCGACGCGAGCTCCCCCGGGTTGGCGATGGTGGCCGAGCAGAACACCATCTGCGGACGCGCGCCGTAGAAGGAGGCGATGCGCAAGAGCCGGCGAATGACGTTCGCCACGTGGCTGCCAAACACGCCTCGATAGATGTGCGCTTCATCGATCACGACGTAGCGCAGATTCCTAAACAAGCGCAGCCACTTCGTGTGATGTGGCAGGATGGCCGCGTGCAGCATGTCGGGATTCGTGACGACGATGTGGCCCGCCTCGCGAATTTTTTGGCGAGCGTGGACGGGCGTGTCCCCGTCGTACGTGAACGTGCGCACCGAAGTTTTGAGATGGCGGACGAGATCGTTCAACTCCGCCACCTGGTCCTGCGCGAGCGCCTTCGTAGGAAAGACGTAGAGCGCCCGCGCACTCTCGTCCCTGAGGATGGCCTGAAGCACGGGCAGGTTGTAGCACAGCGTCTTGCCGCTGGCCGTGGGTGTGGCGATCACGACATCCCGGCCCGCTTGAATCAAGTCCCACGCCTCGCGCTGATGGGCGTACAGGCGCTCAATGCCTCGCGCCGCGAGCGAGGCACAGAGCTCCGGGTGAAGCTCGCTGGGGAAATCGGCGTAGCGCCCGATGCGCGCGGGCACGACGCGCCACGACGTGACCTGGCGCAAAAACTGCGCATCGCGCCGCCACTCGTCCAACAGCTGTTCCAGATTCATCTTCATCATCCGCTTCTATGAGAAAGACTCAAGAGAAGAACGCGCTACATCGCCTTGTCTCTTCAGTCACGAAATCAGATTTCAATCATACCATGTAACAAAGCGGCAGGTAGGATGCGTATGAAACTTCTACGCCATGGCCATAAGTATAGTACTGAGACGAGGGAGGAATCACCTTGGCATCCGTTGAAAAAGGCCCTGTGCGCTCGGATGCGTGGACACCAGAGGACGACGAGCGCCTCGCTCAGCTGGTGCTGCGCCACATCCGCACGGGCAGCACGCAGCTGAAGGCGTTTGAGGAAGCGGCCCAACAGCTTGGAAGGACGGCTGCCGCGTGCGGATATCGCTGGAACGGCGTCATTCGCAAACGATACCAGGACGAGATCGAGGCGGCCAAAGCCGAGCGCAAGACGATGCACGCGAAGGCGCATACGCAGAAGGCCCCATCGGGACCGACCGAATCCATGCAGGAGGTCATTCGCTTCCTGCAGACGTACGACGAACAATACCAGAGGCTGCGCGAGTACGTCTCCGCGATCGAGCGAGAGAAGGCAGAGCTGGAAGCGCGCGTCCGCGCGCTCGAGTCGCAGCTGCGCGAGGGAGGCGCAGAGACGGCCCTGTCGCCGGAACAGCTGGAGGAAGATTCGCGCACGCTGTTTGCCATCATGGAACGAGCGCGCAAACTGCTAGCCGACAACCGGTCCGCCGGCACTTGACCTCGCCGCCCACTCGGCGCGCAGCGCCTCGGCGAATGATGGTCGAAACGGATAGGCGCCGCTTCGCATCGCGCGCTCGACGGCCAGCACGGTGTGCTCGGCGGCGGCGCGCCAGGCCGGCGGATACGTGTCACGTCGACGGAGAAACTCTTCTTCGTCTGCGATCCACAGCCGCCCGGCTTCCAGGCGAACGTCGAGATCGAGATCAATCCACACCACGTCCGCCCCAAGCGCGGGTGGTGTGCAGATGTTGACATAGTAGTCCGTCCGGTCGGGCTTCAGCAGAACGAACACTTGAAACCAAGCCCGAGGCCAGGCCAGGGCCGCCACCGGGTAGGGTGAACTCCAGGCGCCACCAGCGTCCAGGACCGGCGTGCCCGGCGGGACCCACCACCCGCCAAAGCGCCCTGGCTCGACCGAGGACCAGACGCGATGGCGGGAACCGTCTGGCCTGAGACTGATGAGCCTCAAACCTCTTCCCCCCCGGGATCGGGAGCCGATTCGGCCCCGGCCTCTGCCGGAAGAAAATCACTGAACAGCCGCGTCTGGAGCAACCCCTTGACCCCAATCAGGAAAATCGGACCGATGAACAGGCCGATGAATCCCATCACCTTGAACCCGACGTAAAGTCCAAAAAGCGTCGCCAGCGTATCCAAACCGACGTTGTTTGCCAGGATTTTCGGTTCCACGGCGTGACGGATGAGCGAGATCACGACCTGCAGCGCCAAGACCTTGATGGCCACCGCGACATGGCCCGTGATGAGCGCCACAATGGCCCATGGGACCGTGAGAATGGCCGATCCGACCATGGGAACAAGGCCCGATAGGCCGAACAGGATGCCGAGCAGGATGGCATACGGAAACCCGAGGACGAACATGCCGATCATGCCGAGGAACATGGACAAGCACATCAGAATGAATTGAACGCGGATGGTGCCGAGAAATGCGCGCTCCATGTCCTCAAACACGGCGTTCAGCTTTGGCGCCCACCCCGGCGGCATCATCCGGTAAAACCTAGCGAGCATGCGCTCGCGCCGCTGCAGGATGAAGAACGCCGTGATGACGGAAATGACGGCGATGAAGATGGTATCGGGAAGGTGCGTGACGATGCCAATGAGATCCGTGATGATCTTGTGTACGCTGCCCTCGAGCCCGTGCGCAAACTGCGTGATGGCCGACTGCACCGCGTTGGACGCCTGAGGAGGAAGCTGTCCGTAGAGCGACTCTCCGTTTTCAATTTCGCCCTCAATCTGCGCCAACTGGACGCGGAAGAACATTTGGCTGTGCGCCACAAAGGAGGTGGCCTCGCGCAGCGCGCCGATGATAATGCCCGCAGACAGCGCGACGATGCATAGGACACTCACGCCGAGCACCAACAGCACGGACGTGAGGCGGGACAAGCCGCGCCGCTCCAGCCATCGGACGAGCGGAATCAGAAGGATGGCATACACCCAGCCAATGACGAACGGCAGGATGTACCGCATCAGATTCGCAAGCGCCAGCACGAACGCGGCAATGAACGCCAGCATGAGAACAATTTCCAGGACGCGCCACAGATAGCGGCGCATTTGGGCATCTCGTGCCATACGAGGCAAGGGCAGCTCTCCTTCAGTGTTGACTCTCAGCGGTCAGCGGCTTGACGTACCGCCGGCGCAGCATGAACCCAAATCCTGCGATGACCAGGGCAACCACGTAGCAAAGCGCGGACAGCCACGCATGATGGCCCTGCGCCATAAGAACGGCTCCGGCTGCTAGACCGCCCATGGTCAAGAGCGCAATGAGAAAAAACACAATCCGAATTTGCACGGACATGCGTGTTTTGATGCCTCCCATCTCATGACAAAAGAGGGTCTGCGACTTCGCCTTCATCATACCACACTCGCCTGTCACGCTCGACTCGCAGACACGAGCAAAACGAGTAAACACGACGATTCGCCGTGAATCCTCACGGCGAATCGCTTCAAGCTGACGATGGATGGACGAAACCTCACCGTCGTTCAGGTTTCAGCTGGAGGTCGTCCAATGCCATAGTTGCCTATCACTCAAGCCAAACAAAGCTCATCCCAAGGTTCCAATTAGGAAGCCGGCTCCTGTACGCTCATGCCATGAAGAAACGTGGTCCATACGTGGTCACGTTCCTCCGCACAAATGACGTCGTGCGCGCCGGAACGCGCGTACAGCGGGGCTCGGGCAGCATGGCGCGTCAACACCACGACACGCGGGACACTCGCATCCCGGAGCGCCTGCACCACCAGAGCCGTTCGAATGGGGTCTCCAAGCTCGCAAACGCAGGCGGCTTCAAACCTCTGCCCGCGCACCGCCTCCGTCACGCTCGCCTTGTGCGCAGGCACCTCGAGCAGGCGGTCCGGATGCCACGCGCGCGCTTTGTGCTGAATATCCTCGAAGCACACAAGCAGCCGGACGTCGAATCCAGCGGCCACCGCGCGGTCGACAAACCAACGGTCCGAATCGGAGCAGGCGACCATCAAAAGCTTGTGTCCCACGTGAACCAACCTTTCATTTGCCCGCAGAATGTCCTTGCGTCCCTTCTTCATGTGGAATCACCACACCATCCTGCTGACCATATCCATCTATCTCATCCTTCGTTCGCCAAGCATCCGTTCTGATAGCGCTTACATCTACAGTATATCACAGCGGGCTCGGCAAAGGAACCTCACATCGACGTGGACCGATGGTTTCCCTTTTTCTCCGCCAAGGTCCGCAAGATGGCTTCGCCATAGGCGTACACCGCATCCCGGGCCTCGGCAGGCCTCCCCGTTTGCACGGCATTGTAAATCGCCCGACAGGCCTTGACGCCGAGGTCCGATTTTGGGCTCAACAGGCGAAGACTCGACCGGAGCGCCTCTTGCAACACGCGCAGCGCGTTCTCAAGCAGGCGATTCCCCGCCACTTCGGCGAGCACGCTGAAGAACTTGAGCTCGCTCGCGATGCGGTGCTCGCTGCGGCGCGGCGAAGCTTCGATCTCAAACAGCGCGTGGGACAGGGCAGAGTAGTCGGACGCCATGCGGTTGGCCGCAGCCCGGTACGCGATTTGCGCCAGCACGGCCGTCTGAAGCTCGACGAGATCGCTCACATTGTCGTAGCTCAGGAGAATGGCCGCGTCGAGCGGCTGCATCCACATCTCGACGGAAGCCGTTCGGACGTACGTGCCCATGCCGTGGCGAAACTCGACGAGCCCTTGGCCGCGCAGCGCGCCGAGCGCCTCCCGCACCGTGGCGCGGCTCACGCCGAATCGATCCGCGAGCTCCCGCAGCGTCGGCAGGCGATCGCCAGGCCGGAAGACGCCCTCTTCGATCTGCCTGCGGATCTCCTCGGCGATTTCCATGTACAGCTTGCCCGAACGCTCTTGCATCAGCGACTCCCCCTGCGGGCCGCGCAGGGCCCGGCCATCGCGTCACTTGACCACCAAATTGACAATTCGCCCGGGCACAAACACTTCTTTGACCACCTGCTTGCCATCGATCCACTCGGCGATCTCCGGCAGCGCCTTCGCCTTCGCGATGGCATCCTCGGCGCGCATGTCCGCGGGTATCGTCAGCCGCCCGCGCACTCTGCCGTTCACTTGCACGGCGATCTCGACCTCATCATCGCGCAGCCACGCCTCGTCATACGTGGGCCACGACTGCTCGAACACCGAGCTCTCGTGCCCCAGCATCTCCCACAACTCTTCGCCAAGGTGTGGGGTGAACGGCGCCAGCGCAATCGCCAGCGTCTCCAGCGTGGCGCGATCGAGCCCGTCCTTGGCCTCCTGCTGCAGGCTGTTCACGTACTCCATGAACGCGCTCACCGCGGTGTTGAGGCGGAAGCTCTCCATGCGCTCCGTCAGAGCGGCCACGAACCGATGCCGAAGCCGCGTCAGCGCAGGGCGCTCCGGGACCATCTGCTGGACGTGCTGCGCATACAGGCGGTACACGCGGGCCAGGAAGCGGGCGACGCCCTCAAGCCCGTTGGTGCTCCACTCGGCCTCTTCCTCCGGCGGGCCGACGAACATCTCGTACATGCGCAGCGCGTCGACGCCGTACCGGGCAATGATGTCGTCTGGGTTGACCACATTGCCTTTCGACTTCGACATCTTGGCACCGTTCAGGGTGATCATGCCCTGAGTAAACAGGCGCTGGAACGGCTCGTCGAAGTCGATCAGGCCGAGATCGTAGATGAACTTCACGTAGAAGCGCGCGTACAGCAGGTGCAGCACCGCGTGCTCCACGCCGCCGATGTACATGTCGACGGGGAGCCAGTAATTGACCGCCTCGCGCGAAAAGGGAGCCTGGTCGTTGTGCGGATCGGCGTACCGAAGGAAATACCAGCACGATCCGGCCCACTGCGGCATGGTATCCGTCTCTCGCTTGGCCGGTCCGCCGCACCGCGGACACGTGGCATGCACAAATGACTCAATGGCCGCAAGCGGGGACTCGCCTGTCCCCGTCGGCTCGTACCGTTCGACGTCCGGCAAGAGCACCGGCAGCTGGTCCTCCGGGACGGGCACGGTGCCGCAGGCCTGACAATACACAATCGGAATCGGCTCGCCCCAGTAGCGCTGGCGGGCGAACACCCAGTCGCGCAGCCGGTAGGACACCGCCGGCTCGGCCTGGCCTTTTTCCGCCATCAGCTCAATCGCGCGCTTCTTGGCCTCATCGACCGAGAGGCCGTTGAGCGGGCCGGAGTTGACCAGCACGCCGTCTCCGGTGTAGGGAAGCTCTGTGGCGCCCTCGCGCGGCCGCACGACTTCGATCACGTCCAGGCCGAACTGCTCCGCAAACTCAAAGTCGCGATCGTCGTGCGCGGGCACGGCCATAATCGCGCCCGTGCCATAGTCCATCAGGACGTAGTCGGCGATCCACACCGGCAGCCGCTTGTCGAGCAGCGGATGGTGCACGTACGCGCCGGTGAACACCCCGGTCTTCGTCTTGTCGGCGACCTGGCGCTCGACGTTCGATTTGCGCAGCGCCTGCTCGACGTATGCCTCGACCTCTGCCCTGCGCTCCGGCGCCGTGATGCGGGCCACCAGCGGGTGCTCCGGCGCGAGCACCATGTAGGTGGCGCCGTAGATGGTATCGGGCCGGGTCGAGAACACCTCGATCTCGCCGTCGTGATCGGCCAAGCGGAAGCGGATTCGCGCGCCCTCGCTGCGGCCGATCCAGGCCCGCTGCATGCGCTTGACGTGCTCCGGCCAGTCGAGCTTGTCCAGGTCGTTCAACAACCGATCCGCGTATTCGGTGATTTTGATCATCCATTGCTCCATCTCGCGGCGCGTGACGGGCGCCCCACAGCGCTCGCAGCAACCGTCGACCACCTCTTCGTTAGCGAGGCCGGTTTTGCAGCTCGGGCACCAATTGATGGGCATCTTCTTCTTGTAGGCAAGCCCGCGCTCGAACATCTTCACAAAGAAGTACTGGGTCCACTTGTAAAACGACGGATCGGTGGTGTTGACCTCGCGATCCCAGTCGTACATCGCGCCGATTTCTTCAAGTTGCCGCTTGAAGTTTGCAATATTTTGCTCGGTGGCCACCCTCGGATGGATGCCGTTTTGAATGGCGTAGTTTTCGGCGGGCAAGCCAAACGCGTCCCAACCCATGGGGTGCAGAATTTCATAGCCGTGCAGCTTCTTGTACCGGCTCCACACGTCTGAAATGGTGTACCCGCGCCAGTGACCGACGTGGAGGCCGCTGCCGGACGGGTAGGGAAACATGTCGAGGCAGTAATACTTCGGCTTCCCGCTCCTTCCGTCCGCCTTGTGCGCGTTTTGTTGCCGCCACCTTGCTTTCCATTTCTGCTCGATTTGTTGTGGGCGATATTCCATCGGTTGTCCTCCTGTGCCATTCGGTCGCGGCCTCGCCGCCATCCGCTCATACAGACTCTCGTCCTGTATTATAGGACGTGCGCGATTCGGAATGCCACTTCCTCCTTCCCGCACCACTTTGACTAAAAATAAAGGGGCGCTTTCGCGCCCCACGCGGGATCCACACGCTTATCTCCTGTCGCTCCCGCCGCTCATGATGCCCATGAGTCGGAGAATGAACAGGAACAGGTTGATGAAGTCGAGATACAGCGAAAGAACCATCCACGGCACGTGTTGTTCCGCGACGCCGTACTGCGCGAGGCGATTCACGTCAAACAGCACATAGCCGATGAAAATCGCCACGCCGAGGTACGCGTAGATGAGGCTCGCTGCCGAGGAAAAGCCCGTAAACATGGCGACAAGGCCCATCAAAAGCAGCGCCAACGTGCCGATCATCAAGAAACCGCCGAGGAACGAGAAATCCATCGACGTGCGCGAAGCCACGATGGAAGCGACGAGAAACGCCCCCGCCGTCACGGCAAGCGCCTTGAGCACGAGCGTCATGCCAAACACCGACGCGTACGACAGGATGGCGTAAGACAACGTCATGCCCGAAATGAACGTGAACGCGAACACAAACGGATAGCCGATGGCCCGCGTCGCCTGGCGAAACATCGCGTAGACGATCATGCCGATCTCGACGAGCCACAAAATGGCCGTCAACCCGTACGGCAGACGGGTCCCGACGACGACGCCGGCTCCAGCCGTCACGAGCGACGCGCACAGGCCGAGAAAAACCCGCGACAGAATTTTGTT
Source organism: Alicyclobacillus vulcanalis (assembly GCF_900156755.1). Lineage (GTDB taxonomy): Bacteria > Bacillota > Bacilli > Alicyclobacillales > Alicyclobacillaceae > Alicyclobacillus > Alicyclobacillus vulcanalis. The sequence continues at coordinate 22,941 of NZ_FTOO01000010.1, read as the reverse complement.
TTGCGTGATCGTATACGTCTGCTGCATCGTACCACCTCCGGTGAGGTTATGCCTCAACATGAAAACAGGTTCAACTGCTTGTGCTTTTCGTGCGTTAATTGGCGCAATACGTCCTGATATACTTTAGGCCACACGAACTTCGAAATCTCCTCGAAAGCCACCCACGCTCCCTCGCGGCTCGCATGCATGTCAAAAGGTTGGCCCTCAACTTGATCATACTCGAGAGGCGCATAGACCACAACCGTCCAGTCCAGGTGGGTAAACGCGTGCGTGGCTTCGCACACGCGCTCAAACGCGACCGGCGTCTCCTCTCGCACGGCTGCCGCTTGGGCGGCCTGCCCGAAGCGAAGCTCAGCGTAGCGCGCCCGCGCATACTCCTCCAGGGACGCAAGCGGACTGGCCGCTTGAGGGGGATGGTCGATCTCGACCGCCGGCAACTGCCACATCCCGCCGAGCAAACCGCCCTCGGGCCGCTTTTCCGCCCAGAAGGATTGCCCGCGCGTGATCCACAGGGCCACCACCGTCTGCCTGCGGCGCGATCGCTTCGGCAGGCGTTGCGGCAAGCGGTCCGTCGCCCCGAGCGCGAGCGCCTTACAGCTCGCAGCCACAGGGCAGGCCTCACACCGCGGCCGCTTGGGGACGCAGACGAGTGCCCCGAGTTCCATGATGGCCTGCGTCAGAACTCGAGGTGTTCCCTCCGCCAGGGCCCGTGCAACCTCCCGTTCGATCCGGCGCTTCACGGCCGGCAAGTCCACAGGGTCTTCGATGGCAAGATACCGGGACATCACGCGCAGCACGTTTCCGTCCACGGCCGGGAACGGGCGGTTAAAGGCGATGCTCTGCACAGCGCCAAGCGTGTAGGGACCGATTCCAGGCAGCGCCTCAAGCTCCTCCGGGCGGTCGGGAATCCGCCCACCGTGTCGATCCCGCACCACCTCCATGGCTGTCTTGAGGTTGCGCGCGCGGCGATAGTATCCGAGCCCCTCCCACAGCTTGAGCACGTCATCCGTCTCGGCATTCGCCAGATCGACTGGAGTGGGGAAACGTTTCATAAACCGCTCGTAGTACGGAATCACGGTCTCCACGCGCGTTTGTTGCAGCATGGTCTCACTGACCAAAATCGCGTACGGGTCCGATGTCCGGCGCCAGGGGAGGTCGCGGCTCGTCTGGTTGTACCACGCTTCTAGTGTATGTGCGAACGCTGCCAAGCTTTCTTCCACTGTTTGAACGACTCCTTCCCGAACGCGGCTGCTTTGGCATCTGTTCACCTCATACCGCTCGCCGCCTCGGAGAACAATACGCCTGGAGGTGGGTGGCCATGTGGAACCTGATGAATGCAGTGAACGGGATGGCTCGCGGCAGAATGAACTGGCGGCGGCGAAATCAAGGGGTGGGCACGATGACGGCCCTGTTGATTGGCGCGAGCGTGGGCATCGCAGCTTGGGAGGCCGTGCGCCAGCGACAGAACAAGCATCCGATGCAAAATTCTGCGCAGGAGTTGGCGCAGCAGGTGATGGATGAGATCCGCCAATAAAACCTCGACAGAGGCTCCAAGGCCCGCCCTCGCGGCGCGGGCCTTTGGCCCGTCACCCGCTATTGCGAGCTCACCTCGCCTAGGGGTAACGGCGGTGAACGCCGTACTTGTGTTTCCAAACCTGGTACGACAGACGGCTGCGCTTGAAGCTGTCCACGAAGCGCTGCGTGTTGTCCAACACGCGCCTCGCCTCGGCCAGGCTCATCTGCCTCGAGAACAGCGCCTGACCAAATTCCTCAAGGTCGATGATATGGTAGTACGACCGCTCGTAGAGCAGGACGTCCACGTACATGTCTTCGACGTAAATGTACTCCTGATCTTCCCAGACCTTGACGAGATCCACGTAATGGTCAAACCGCAGGCGGGGATGCTTCACCGGGACACCCTTGTCCATGCACGTGCTGACGGCGATGCCCCACTGAGGATAGATCTCGCGCAGGTGATTGGTGTAGCCCGGTTCGAATGCGGGGCGCTGCACGACCACCAACCCAGGTCTGCGAACAAGCTTTTCGATCACGAAAGGCTCATTCGAGCGGTCGATTCCGCGTTCTTCGCGCTTGTGAATTTGTTGAACGCGGCCCTCTCGTAGCGCCACAAACGCCCCTCCTGCCTGTCCGTAAGATCCGCTTTCCATATAGACTACCATGAGTTGCGTAAATCACAAAGCTGGAGGAAGCGTGTCACAGAAGCCGCGAACCCCGGTGCGGTTTGAACCTGCGCCTGGATTTGCGCAGAGGTCGCTCTTGCACGCGGCCGTCGCCCCCGGACGGCGCCGACCCACGCGCAGGCCGGACGCGCATCCGAGCGCCTCGCTTGGCGCGAAGCCGCTGAAACGCCCACCAGCCGCCGAAGCCCATGCCCGCGAAAAGAACGACATACACGTACCACGGCGCCGCCGCGAGCGGTTCCGCATACGTGAGGGACGCCGCATCCGCATGTTCGATCACGACCCACTTGCCGTCAGCGCCAAACAATCGGCTCTGAGGCGGAAGCATGGCGCGATCGCCATTGGTGGGGTTGTAAAAGAGGAGGTACCCCTCCTCGTTTTCGCCTTCGTACTGCCAGTCGTCGATGACGCGCTGGCCGAAATTGACCTCGTGATACAGGGGATCTCGCGCAACGAAGGGCATGATCAGGCGGTAACCTTCATACACCATGAGGAACAGCGCCAACGCCGCCGACACAGCCATCCACACCGGCAGTCTGCGCTTCTTGCCGACGCGCATCCTCCGCCCCATTCGCCACACCTCCGGTTCTCCACGCTGAATCGTATGAACCGGGGCGACCAGGGAGAACAAGCGCGGACGACGCGACGTCACACGAACAGTTCTTCGGACTCGATGAGCTTCGTCAGCTGCTGCACAGCGGCCTGCTCATCCGTGCCGCTGGCTCGAATCACGACCCGCTCGCCGGACGGAATGGCGAGACTCATGACACCCATGATGCTCTTGGCGTTGACGGCTCGACCGTCTCTCTCCACGAACACTTCCGCTTTGAAGCGCGTCGCCTCTTGAACGAACTTGGCGGCCGCGCGCGCAAACAAACCGCCGCGCAGGCGGACAATCGTTTCCTTCTCAAACATTTTCATCACCAAGTCCTCAGGATTGATCTCCAGTATACCATTTGAAACACCGCGTAAGATAGCGGTTTCACGGCTCTTTATGGCTCATTTCTGACGATTTATCGACAGCCGCGCCACCTTTTTTCGAGCGATCTCGCAGCGCCTGGGCGATCTCCTCCAACTTGCGAAAGCGATGATTCAAGCCAGACTTGGAGACGCGTCCGCCGATGGCGGCGCTCAGTTCCTGCAGGTTGGATTCTGGATATTGGAGACGGAGCATCGCCGCTTCGCGCAGATGCTCGGGCAGGCTCTCAAGCCCTAGCGTATGCTCGATCAGCCGGATGTGTTCCAATTGGCGCACGGCGGCCGAGATCGTCTTATTCATGTTGGCGGTCTCGCAGTTCACCAGGCGATTTACCTGATTCCGCATCCCTTTAACGATCCGCCGATCCTCGAACTGAAGCAGCGCCCGCACGGCGCCGATGACGCTCAGGAACTCGACGATCTTCTCGACTTCTTTGATATAGACGATGTAGCCTTTCTTTCGCGCAGTCACGCGGGCGTTCAAGCCATAGTGATTCATGAGGTGCATCAGCCAGTCGGCGAGATCGTGCGAGTGCGCGTACATTTCCAGGTGATACGATGAGCTGCCGGGGGCGTTGACCGAGCCGCTCGCGAGAAAGGCGCCGCGCAGAAAGGCTCGCCGCGCCTCGTCCCTGCGCGGCAACGACCACGCGCAGGCCAGAGGCCCCTCGGCGATCTCCCCTCGGTACTCCAGTTGTTCGAGGACTTGTTCTGCCTGCGCGCGGCTCAGACGCAACGTGTAGACGTGGTTCTTCTTGAGGCGCATCTTCCGCCTCACGACCACCTCGGGACGAAGGCCGAACAGTTGCTTGATGGACGTGTACACGCGCCGCGCGGTTGCCACGTTTTCCGTCTCCATCACGAGCGCGCCCGCACCCTCCTTCAGGCGAAAGGATGCGCTCAGGGCAAACACGGCCATGAGTTCGTACCGAGTTGCCGCGGGATCCGATGCAATTTGCGTCAGTTCCTTTTTGGTCTCCGCGGCAAACGACATCGCCATCTCTCCTATCTCATCACGTGCTTCGTGTCCCGCTCATAGCCAAGGAGGCTGACAATCTGTTCGGCCACCTTGCGACTATCGTGGCGCGCGTAGGTCGCGTAATGAATAAAGTCGCGGGCAATGACCTTGAGGCCGAGCTTGTGAAGTTCCTCCATGTCCACGCGCACCGGATAGCTCTGTTGCTCCTGGTAGCGCCTCAGCGCCTCCTCGGGCAGCGGCGCCGCGTTGACCAGCACATAGTCAAACAGGCGGCGGCCCACGTGCCGATAGATGACGCGCACGTGGCTCGATGCGGACAAGTCATCTGTCTCGCCGCGCTGCGTCATGACATTGCATATGTAGATCTTGCAGGCCTTGCTCGAAGCCACGGCATCCGAGATGCCAGGCACGAGCAGGTTGGGCAGCACACTCGTGTACAGACTGCCCGGCCCGATGACGATGGCGTCCGCCGACTCGATGGCCGCCAACACATCAGGCAAGGGCTCGAGCTCGGCAGGAACGAGCTCCAGTCGCTCGATCCGTCCGCCAGCTTCCGGAATGCGCGATTCACCCTCAACCACGCGGCCATCTTCCAGATACGCGCGCAGCCGCACGTCCTCGCGCACCGCGGGAAGCACCTTACCGCGAACGGCAAGGACGCGGCTCGTCTCGCGAATGGCCGATTCGAAGTCCCCCATGATATGGGTCATGGCCGCGAGAAACAGGTTGCCGAAACTGTGCCCCTCCAGCCCTTCGCCCGCCGGAAAGCGAAACTGGAGCAATCGCTCCAACAGGGGCTCCGTATCAGCCAGCGCCACCAAGCAGTTGCGAATGTCTCCGGGCGGCGGCATGGCGAAATCGTGGCGCAGCCTTCCCGAACTTCCACCATCGTCCGCCACGGTGACGACCGCGGTCAGATCCACGTCGTACTCTTTTAACCCGCGGAGGATCGTCGACAACCCGGTGCCCCCGCCGATACAGACGATCTTCAGCCTGCGCTCGCGCCACTTTTGCATCCGCCGCTGGCGGCGAATGTCCGACCACCACCCAAACGCGAGCAACAGAAGAGCGGCAAGCACGACAGCCACGCCGATCTCGGCAGCGTGCGGCCAGCGCGCGAGCCTCACGACGCCCGTCAAAAGGCCCATGCCGAAACAGGCGATGGTCCACGCGAGCAACCACCACTGTCGCATGGGCTAGTCCTCCCGCCTGAAGTCCCGATGCGTGAGATCGACCAAGGCGACGTCCTTCAGGTGTTCCGCAATATGTTTGGCGACCGCCACGGATCGATGTTTACCACCGGTGCAACCCACACCTATGACCAGATGGCTCTTCCCCTCGCGCTGGAATTCAGGGATAAGAAAGTCCAACATGTCTTCTGCTTTCTTCAAGAACGCTTGCGTCTGTGGCCATTGCATGACGTAGTTGTACACGGGTTCATCTTCGCCCGTGTGCGGTCGAAGGTGATCGATATAATGCGGGTTCGGCAAGAATCGGACGTCAAACACCATGTCCGCATCGAGCGGGACGCCAAACTTGAAGCCAAAGGAGATCACGTGCACGGGAAGTCGCATGGCATGTTCCACGAAGCGGCGGCTCAGCTCCTGTTTGAGCTGATTGGCCGACAGATTCGACGTGTCGATCACGACATCCGCCGCTTGCCGCACCCCCGCAAGCTTTTGTCGCTCCGCCTGGATGCTCTCGAGGAGCCGTCCTCCCATCGACAGCGGATGGCGGCGGCGCGAGGCTTTGTAACGCCGCACCAGCGTCGCATCGTCCGCGTCGAGAAAGACCAGCGTGACGGTCACGTCCCTGCGCTCGCGAATCTCCTGGACGGTCATCAGAAGCGGTTCGAAAAGCTCTCCACCGCGCAGATCACAGCCAAACGCCATCTTGGTGAGCTTGCCGGACGCGTGCTCGGCCATATCGATGAGCCGCGGCATGAGAGCGGGCGGCAAATTGTCGACACAGAAAAACCCAAAGTCTTCAAACGCCTGCATCGCGGTGGACTTGCCCGCGCCCGACATGCCGGTCAGCACAATCGCCTGCAAGCGGTGGGTCACAGCACATCCCCCTCTTGGCTGCGCGCAAAAAGCGATTCCAGCGGATAGCCCCCAGGATCCATCTCGTAGCGAAGCAGGCGATGCTCCGCATCGTAGGAGAAGCTGCCGAAAAAGACGCGATCATCCCCCAATGCCTCGGCGGCCATGGCGTGAAGGAGCATGAGGCGATCGCCCTCGTCCATAGGAAGCCCTGGAAGCTCGGACTTGGTCACGACGGCCAGCGTCCCCTCGCGATGAGACTTGTGAAGCGTTCCGGCCGCGCCGCGCCCAACAAATTGAGCGATAATCCGGCGCTTCTCTTCGCTTTCAGGACCTTCTGCGATGTGAATTTCATACACGCCGCGCAGTTCTGCATCCGCGAGGTCCAAGCCGGTCTCTTCCGCGAACTCGCGCATCGCCGCGAGCCTCCACGATTCGCCCGGTTCGACCTTGCCGCCCGGCAGGTACCACCATCCGCGGCGCGGTTTGCGCAACATCACGAACCCGCCGTCAAACGGTGCGTAACAGTTGACAATCACCTGCAAGGCGTCCACCCCATTTGTGAACAGCATAGCATGCTCCGCCAAAAGTATACCAGGGATGCGTTCGACACAAAAAAAGCGGCACTCGGAGACCGAGTGCCCAAGAACCTCTATATCAAAAGGGGGTCAAATGTGCTACGTCTATAGAGTAGACCGCACATGTTTCATCCGTGTTACATCGGCGTGAAATTTTGATGACCGCCAAACGTTTTTTAACGGCCTCGTGTGGCGAGGCGTCGCCTCAGCGTCCCGCGCTCAGCGCGGTTTCGCCTCATTCCTCGCGAGCCGGATGTCCGCGCCACCCGGCGCGAAGCACAATCTGCTCGAGCCGCGAGCTGCACTTGCTGAGCGAAGATGGCGATACGTTGAACTGCGCGGCGAGATCGCGCTGCACAACGGGCACGTCGGCGTACCGCAGCACCACGTACAACACACCGGACGCCCACGTCTCCGGTTTGACAATGCGCTTGCGCACGTCCAGAAACAGCTCGTCGTACAAATAGGCGAGCCACAGGCGGCGCGCTTGGCCGGCAAGTGAACTCAGGCCATGCGCGACCAGCCATTGGTGCACGAGATCCCAAACTTCGCGCCACTGCGGCTGCAGGTCCAGGACAATGTCTTGGCGGACATCCTCGAGCCGCACTTCGACGGGCCCAGCTGCGCGCCACATCCGGGCGGTTCCCTTTGCGCCCATTCGCTTCAGCGCAACGAGGGTCTGTTCCTGCAGCGAAGCATCGATATCCGAGCGCGCGAGAAACGCCTTCAGAGCCTCCTCTGCGTCCTCGTCTGCGACCACGGCGAGCGCTCGAATCACCCGCTGGCGCACCTCACGGTTTCCATGGCGAAGGCTCCAGTGGAGCGACGCTCGCAGCAAGGGATCCCGCCGCCACTCATCCGGTGATGAGTTCTGAAGGCGATCCCGGACCTCAGCGAGTTGCATCTCGACGGGGATGTCGAGCTGATAGCTGATGCTCACGGCGCGCTGCCCGGCCGCGCGCGCCTGGCGCACGCGCTCCAGATGATAGTCGGCGAGCCGCGCGCAATCCTCAAAGCGGGCCAGTTGTCGCCACAGGCATTCGGCGGCCTCCAGATTGCCTAGATTGGCGTGTGCGGCGGCCAAACCGTGCAAGAGCATCGGATGGTCTGGAGGGACGAAGCGAGCCGTGCGACGAAACGCCGCAAGCGCCTCGGCGTGTCGGCCCACGAACCCCAGCGTGATGGCCACCTTCATCGCGACCTCTGGATGAAGGGGAATGACCTTCAGGAGGGGCTCCACTGCGCGATCCCGCTCCTCCTCATTGCCGAAATGTTGCAACAACAGCGCGCGGTTGCAGAGCGCATGAAGGTTGTCGGGCTGGCGCTCGAGCACGCTGTTCGCCATGGCCAGCGCCTTGTCGTACTGGCCCGTATAGTAATACGCCAAACTCAAATTGTTCCGGGCTGCGATGTGGGAAGGATCGGATGCCACCACCTGCTCCAGCCACTCGACAGCGACCTCGAACTGCCCGTTTTCCAGGAAGTAACGACCATCCTGGATAGCCTGCATCGTCTCCGCGCGAGCTTCCTCGCGCTGCTTGCGCTCGAGTGCCCGGCCGCCGCCAAACTCGTCGATGAGGATGCCGAGCATCTCTTCCGCTTCGGCGGCGTACTCACCGTCGGGATCGAGCTCCAGGTAGCGGAGGAGATGCTCTTCAGCCGCATCGTAATCGCCTAGATTCGCGTAGTTGTTCGCAAGATAAAACCAGCATTCCGCCATCTTGGGATCCATATGTTCAAGCACGTAGTGCAGAAGGTCGCTCGAAGCCTGAAAATCGCCCAGCTCGGCGAGCACGCCGGCCAGATTGCAGTAATTCACCGGGTTGTCGGGCTCATACTCGACGGTCTTCTGAAACGCCTTCACCGCTCGCTCCAAGTCGTTCTTCCGCAAGAAGCGCATGCCTCGCTCGAAGAAATAGGACGCGTCCAGCTTCATCGCGATCACGTTTTCGAGTCTGTCCACCTTGTTGTAGCGATGGCGACGTTTGTCCATTTGCACCTTGTGCAGCGCCTCCTTTGCCACCATCCAACCGGCACACGCACGTATGGCGGATCGCCCGAGCGCACCCGCGCCCGTAACTGGTGGAAAAAGTATAACACAGTGGGCCAGAAATGGCGAAGTTCCTCAAGAAATTTGTACATGCTATAATGAATAGACGCTTTTGGAGGACTGTACAGGGGGATGAACGTGAAATCGGTCAAGCGAAGCATCGCACGAGCTATCGCAGACATCGTGGGGCGGCCGGAGGACGAGATCGCTCGCATGGTGGAATATCCGCCGAACCCCGCCCTGGGCGATCTCGCCCTTCCCTGCTTCCCGTTTGCACGCGAATTGCGGAAGAATCCGGCGCAGATCGCGGAGGAACTTGCGGCGAGTGTCCGGCAGGCCGATGGCGTGGAGAGCGCCCAGGCCGAGAAAGGGTTCCTGAACATACGATTGGCGAGGCCGGAGTTTGCCGAACGCGTCGTGAATCAGGCCATCTCCTCCGTGCACGACCTGTTCTCCCTCGAACGCGGACGTGGGCGGACGGCGGTCATCGATTATTCGTCGCCAAACATCGCCAAGCCGTTTGGCGTCGGACACCTGCGTTCCACCATCATCGGCCATGCCATCAAACGGATGATGCGCGAGGACGGGTGGAACGTCGAAGGGGTCAACCATCTCGGCGATTGGGGCACCCAGTTTGGCAAGGTGATCGCCGCGTACCTCAAGTGGGGCAACGAAGAAGAGGTTCGCAAGGACCCGATCAAGGAGTTGTTCCGCCTGTACGTGCGCTTTCACCAGGAGGCAGAGTCGTCGCCCGAGCTCGAGGATGAAGGGCGGCTGTGGTTCAAGAAGCTCGAAGAAGGCGATCCAGAAGCCACCCGCCTGTGGCGCTGGTTCATCGAAGAGAGCCTGCGCGCATTTCGGCAGGTGTACGACCTGCTCGGCGTAGAATTCGAGCATTACATCGGCGAGAGCTTTTACAACGACAAGATGGACGCGATCGTGCAGGAGCTGCGCGACAAGGGGCTGCTGGTTGAAGACCAGGGTGCGGAAGTCGTCGACCTGTCGGCGTACGACATGCCGCCCTGCATCATCGTGAAGTCCGATGGCACGTCCATTTACGCCACGCGCGATCTCGCCGCGGCCGATTACCGGCACAAGGCGTTCGGCGCGGAGGCGCTGTTGTACGTCGTCGGCGCCGAGCAGAAGCTGCACTTTCAGCAGGTCTTTAAGGTTCTGGAGCTCATGGGCCGGGACTACGCGAAACATTGCGTTCACGTCCAGTTTGGCCTGATGAAGTTTAACGGCCAACGGCTCTCCACGCGGCGCGGTCACGTCGTGTACTTGGAGGATGTCCTGCAGAAGGCCATTGATGAGGCGCGCGCCATCATCGACGAGAAGAACCCGGGCCTCGAGAACAAAGACGCGATCGCCCGCCAGGTGGGTGTGGGCGCGGTCATTTTCAACGACCTCAAGACGTTCCGCGTGCACGAAGTCGACTTCCGCTACGAGGACGTGCTGAACTTTGACGGCGAGACCGGGCCGTACGTCCAGTACACCCACGCCCGCGCGTCGAGCGTGCTTCGCAAGGCCGGGACGGCGGCTGAGGCGGCTCGCTGGTCATCCACGCACCGGCCGGACGACGCGGAGTGGGCGCTCGTGATGTTGCTCGCGCAGGCCAACGAAACCCTCGAGCGTGCCGTCGACTCGTACGATCCGTCCGTGATCGCGCGATACGCGCTGCAGATGTGCCACGCTTTCAACCGGTTTTATCACGATCACCCCATCCTGCAGGCGGACGAGCCCGCCCGCACATCCCGCCTCGCGCTCACGCGGGCCGTGCGTGAGGCACTCGCCAAATCGCTGTACTTGCTCGGCATCGAAGCGCCGGAAGAAATGTGAAAGCGGCGGATCCTTCCGCCGCTTTTCCATTGCGTTGCGCTATGGCATTCCGACCCCCGCGCCTTCTCGGGCGGATGCGCGATGCGGGCTTGACGCAGCCGATCCACGCTTCAGCCGCCGCCCTCCGACTGCGCCGCGATCATCTGCTCCAGCTCCTCGGCAAACTGCTTGGCCGCATCGAGCCCCATGCCCTTCAGGCGGAAATTCATCGCAGCCACTTCGACGATCACGGCGAGGTTGCGGCCGGGCCGCACCGGCACCGTCACTTTTGGCAGGTCGATGTCGAGAATTCTCATGGTCTCCGTCTCGATGCCGAGGCGGTCATACGCATGGTTGTCTCGCCAGGCTTCCAAGTGCACAACCATGGAGATGCGCTTGTATGGCCGCACGGCTCCAGCGCCAAACAGCGTCATGGCGTTCAAGACGCCGAGGCCGCGAATTTCGATGAGATTTTGCAACAGCGGCGGCGCGCTGCCGACTAAATAATCATCGGAAATTTGGCGAATGACCACGGCATCGTCCGCCACGAGCCGGTGCCCGCGCTTGATGAGCTCGAGCCCGGTCTCGCTCTTGCCAATTCCGCTCGATCCGATGATGAGGATCCCGATGCCGTACACATCCACCAACACGCCGTGCTGAAGGGTCTCCGGCGCGAGCTTATCCTCGAGATAGTTCGAGATGCGCGCCGTCAGGCGCGTGGTCACCATCGAGGTGCCGAGCACCGGGATCTTTCGCGATGCCGCCTCTTCCAGCAGCACCGGCGGCGGAGTGTCGCCGCGCGTAATGATGATACACGGCGTCTGCTGATACGAACAGAAGGCGAAGGCGCGCAGCGCCCTTTCCTTCTCATTGAGGCCGCGCAGAAACGACAGCTCAGTTCTGCCCAGAATTTGAACGCGGTCAGCCGGATGATAGCGCAGATATCCAGCCAGCGCGAGACCCGGCCGGTTGATGTCGCGAGTGTAAATCACGCGGTCCAAATCCGCGTCTTCGTTGAAGACCTGCAGGTCGAGATCGCGCACCAACTGCCTGACACTGACGCCCCGTGGATTCGCCACCGCCTCGTCCCCCCTCCAGCGCCTCGCCATCGCGGGCCGTCAGTCGCGGGCCGCTTCCAGGTCCAACGCTCGTCGCCCGGCCATTCTCGCGCGATCACGCTCCAGGATGGGACCGAGAAACCGACCCGTGTGCGACCGCGCGTTCCGACAGATCTCCTCCGGCGAACCGGCTGCGACGACCTCCCCTCCGCGGCTGCCACCCTCCGGCCCGAGGTCGATCAGATAATCCGCAGTCTTGATGACGTCCAGGTTGTGCTCGATGACAAGCACCGTATCCCCATTCTCGACCAGGCGATGAAGCACGGTCAACAGCCGCTCGATGTCGGCAACGTGAAGTCCCGTCGTCGGCTCGTCCAAAATGTACAAGGTCCGTCCGTTCGAGCGCCGGTGGAGCTCCGAAGCGAGCTTCACGCGTTGCGCCTCGCCACCGGACAACGTCGTGGCCGGCTGGCCCAGCTTGATGTAACCGAGGCCGACGTCCACCAGCGTCTGAAGGCGGCGCCTGATGCGCGGGATGTTTTCAAAAAACGCGCACGCATCTTCCACCGTCATGTCGAGCACGTCCGCGATGTTTTTGCCCTTGAAAGTGACCTCCAGCGTTTCGCGGTTGTACCGCTTGCCCTTGCACACCTCGCAGGGCACATAGACGTCAGGAAGAAAGTGCATCTCAATCTTGATAATTCCGTCGCCCTTGCACGCCTCACACCGGCCGCCGCGCACGTTGAACGAGAATCGCCCCTTTTTGTAGCCCCGCATCTTTGCCTCGTTCGTCGAGGCAAACAAATCGCGGATGTCGTCGAACACGCCCGTATAGGTGGCCGGGTTCGATCGCGGCGTCCGGCCGATGGGCGACTGGTCGATGTCCACCACTTTGTCCAAGTACTCGAGCCCCAGGATCGCGTCGTGATCGCCCGGCTTGACCCGCGCTCGGTTCAGGTCTCTCGCGAGGGCCTTGTGCAGGATCTCGTTCACGAGCGTGGACTTGCCCGATCCGGACACGCCCGTCACACAGGTGAAGAGGCCGATGGGAATCTTGACATCGATGCCCTTCAGGTTGTTCTCGCGGGCGCCTCGCACCTCGAGCCATCGGCCGTCCGGCTTTCGCCGCTCATCGGGGACGGGGATGAAACGCCTGCCGGACAGATACTGGCCCGTCAGCGATGCCGGATGTTCCATGATCTCCGCCGGCGTGCCCTGAGCCACCACCTCGCCGCCGTGAATGCCAGCGCCCGGGCCCATGTCGATGATGTAGTCCGCCGCGAGCATCGTGTCCTCGTCGTGCTCCACCACAATGAGCGTGTTGCCGAGGTCCCGCATGTGCTCGAGCGTTCGGATGAGCCTCTCGTTGTCCCGCTGGTGCAGTCCAATGCTCGGCTCGTCGAGGATGTAGAGAACGCCCATGAGCGAGGAGCCGAGTTGCGTGGCCAGGCGAATCCGCTGCGCCTCTCCGCCGGACAGCGTGCCGGCCGATCTCGCCAGCGTCAGGTAATCGAGTCCAACGTCCCGAAGAAACCCGAGTCTGCTCTCGATCTCCTTCAACACCTGGCGCGCGATATGCATCTCCTTTTCGGAGAGCGTGAGCCCTTGGAAGAATTCGAGAGCCTCCGAGACGGTCATTTCCGTGACTTCAGCGATGTTCTTCCCGCCGACACGCACGGCCAGGCTTTGCGGCTTGAGGCGGCGGCCCTGGCAAGCGGGACATGGCTTCGCGCTCATGAACGACTCGATGAACTCGCGGATAGATTCGGACGCGGACTCCCGATACCGGCGCTCCAAGTTCGGGATGACGCCCTCAAACGGAATGTGCGCGGTCTTTTGCTGACCAAAGTCGTTTTCGTACGTGAAACGGATGAATTGCCCGTTGCCGTGGAGCAGCATCTGGAGCGCCTCGTCCGGCAGCTCGGCGACCGGCACGTCCGTCGGAATGCCAAACGCCTTGCACGCCGCCCGAAGCAGCTCGGGATAATAGTTGGAGAACGAGCCGCTCCACGGCGCGATGGCGCCTTCCTCAATCGTCAGCGAAGGATTCGGGATGACAAGTTGCTCGTCCACTTCCAGATTGACGCCGAGGCCCGTGCACGCTTCGCAAGCGCCGAACGGGCTGTTGAACGAAAACATGCGCGGCGCCAGTTCATCCACCGAAAACCCGCAGTGTGGGCATGCCGCGTTTTGACTGAACAACAGTTCATCCCCGTCGATCACGTCAATGACCGCAATGCCCCCGGATAGCCCGAGAGCCGTCTCGAGGGAGTCCGCCAACCGGCTCGCGATGTCCTCGCGCACCACCAAGCGATCGACCACGACCTCAATCGTGTGCTTCCGATTTTTTTCGAGTTGAATGTCCTCGTCGAGATCCCGCACATCGCCGTCGACGCGCACGCGCACGAAGCCCTGCTTGCGCAGTTGTTCCAGCACGCGCTGATGCTCGCCTTTGCGCCCGCGCACGACCGGCGCCAGGACCTGCAGCCGCGTGCGTTCCGGCATCTGCAGCACGCGGTCCACCATTTGCTCCACGGTCTGCGATTCGATGGGGATGCCGCAGTTGGGACAAAACGGCTGACCCACGCGCGCAAACAGGAGGCGGAGATAGTCGTAAATCTCCGTCACCGTGCCGACCGTCGACCGCGGGTTCCGGCTCGTGGTCTTCTGATCAATGGAGATGGCCGGAGACAAGCCGTCGATGGCGTCCACGTCCGGCTTGTCCATCTGCCCCAGAAACTGACGTGCATACGCGGACAGCGACTCGACGTAGCGCCGCTGTCCCTCCGCGTAAATGGTGTCAAAGGCGAGCGACGACTTGCCGGAGCCGCTGAGACCGGTGATCACGACGAACTTGTCGCGCGGAATCTTCACGTCGATGTTCTTCAAATTGTGCACGCGGGCCCCGCGCACGTGAATGAAGTCCTGTGGCATACCGTCTTCCTTCTTCCCTCGCGCCTCACGACGCGTCCATGAGTTCCATAATCATATCGCGCAACTCCGCGGCCCGTTCGAACTCCAGCGCTTTGGCGGCCGCCTTCATTTCCTCTTCCAACTTGGCGATAAGCTCCTTGCGCTCGCGGCCCGATAGCCGTTGGGCCTGCTCAGCCACCGCCACGTAGTCCTCCTCCGACTCGGCCACCTTGGTCGACTCGATGACGTCGCGCACCGCTTTTCGGATGGTCTGCGGTGTAATGCCGTGCTCCTGGTTGTAGGCGATCTGCTTCTGGCGCCTGCGCTCCGTCTCTTCGATGGCGATCCGCATCGACTCCGTGATGGTGTCCGCGTACATGATGACGGTGCCGTTCGCGTTTCGCGCCGCCCGGCCGATGGTCTGGATGAGCGACGTGTGCGACCGCAGGAAGCCCTCCTTGTCCGCATCCAGGATGGCCACCAGCGAGACTTCAGGCAGGTCCAGTCCTTCGCGCAGAAGGTTGATGCCGACCAGCACATCAAACACGCCGCGGCGCAGATCTCGCAAAATGACCATGCGCTCGATGGTTTTGATGTCAGAGTGCAGGTACCGCACCTTGATGCCGAGCTCCTTGAGATAGTCCGTCAGGTCCTCGGCCATCTTTTTCGTCAACGTCGTCACCAGCACGCGTTCGTCGCGGCGAATGCGCTCCCGAATCTCACCGACCAAGTCGTCGATCTGCCCTTTGATGGGCCTGACGTGAATCTCGGGATCCACCAGGCCCGTCGGCCGGATGATCTGCTCCGCAAGCCGCTGCTGGTGCTTCTGTTCATACGGCCCCGGCGTGGCACTCACGTAAATACATTGGCCCACCGCCCTTTCAAACTCCTCGAACTTGAGCGGGCGGTTGTCGGCCGCCGAGGGCAAGCGAAAGCCGTGCTCGATCAGCGTCAGTTTCCGGCTGCGATCGCCGTTATACATGCCGCGCAACTGGGGAATGGTGACGTGGGACTCGTCAATGAACGTCAAGAAGCCAGGCGGAAAGTAGTCCAAGAGCGTGTACGGAGGTTCGCCGGCTTCGCGGCCTTCGAGATGTCGCGAGTAGTTCTCGATGCCCGAGCAAAAGCCCATTTCGAGCATCATCTCGATGTCGTATTGCGTGCGCTGCTCCAGCCGCTGTGCCTCCAACAGCTTCCCCTGAGCCCGCAGCTCCGCAAGCCGTTCGTCCAGCTCCGCGCGAATGCGCTCGATGGCCCTCTCCAGGCGCTCGCGCGAGGTGACATAGTGCGACGCAGGGAACACGCTGAAGTGGGCTCTTCGTGCCACCACTTCCCCTGTCAGGACGTTGATCTCCGAAATCCGGTCGATCTCGTCGCCGAACAACTCGACGCGGATGGCGTTTTCGTCCCGCGAGGCCGGAAAAATCTCCACCACATCTCCGCGCACGCGGAACGTGCCGCGCGTGAAGTTGACGTCGTTACGGGTGTATTGCATATCGACGAGCTTGCGCAGCATCTGATTGCGGTCCATCGTCGCGCCCACCCGCAGCGACAAGACGTGTTGGCGGTACTCGGCGGGATTGCCGAGGCCGTAGATGGCGGACACGCTCGCCACCACCAGCACATCGTTGCGCTCCAAGATGGCCGCCGTCGCAGAGTGGCGCAGCTTGTCGATCTCGTCGTTAATCTTCGCGTCCTTTTCAATATAGGTGTCCGTCGACGGAATGTACGCCTCCGGCTGATAATAATCGTAGTAGCTCACGAAATACTCAACCGCATTGTTGGGAAAAAAGGCGCGAAACTCTGCGGCCAGCTGAGCCGCCAGCGTCTTGTTATGCGCAATGACCAGGGTCGGACGATTGACCTCCGCGATGATGTTGGCCATGGTGAACGTCTTGCCCGATCCCGTCACGCCAAGCAGCGTCTGATGGCGGAGGCCGCTTTCCACCCCGTCGACGAGTGCCTCGATCGCCTGAGGCTGGTCGCCCTGAGGCTTCATATCCGTCACAAGCTCAAACTTTCCGGGTAGCGCGGACATGTCTCGCCCTCCTCGCGCATGGACTCTCTGCGGACGGGAATCGACGTGGTTACACTGTAGCACATCCGCCGGGAAAAGGGAACACACGTTCCCTTCAACGCAGAAACGGATGCTCAGGCAATCCTCGTCCATTATAAAAAACCGGCAGTCACTGGCGCAAAGGGTTGCGCTGTTGGCGTCGTGTGGCGAGCAGGCGTGTCGTGGGGATAGGGGCCCGGAATTAGGATAGAAGCCCGGAAAGCGGCAGGGATGAGTGGCGAGGGCAAGCTCCGGCTCAGTTGGTGGGCAGAGCCGGAGCGGTGCCCGGAGCATACGCTTTGCGCAAGACGACGATATTCACGCGCCGATTCGCCTGTCGGCCCGCCGGCGTGGCGTTCGACGCCACTGGGTGATACTGACCGTAGCCCATGCCGGCTAAGCGCGTGGGATTGATGCCGTGATCGGCCAAGAACCGAACGACGCTCATCGCGCGCGCTGCGGAAAGCTCCCAGTTCGACGGATAGATGGGCGTGTTGATGGGCTGCGTGTCCGTGTAGCCCTCGACGACAATGTCGTTCGAGATCTGCTTGAAAAACGGGATCAACCCTTGAATGATGGCTCTCGCCTTGGGCAAAAGCACCGCTTGGCCCGTGTTGAAAAGCGCCACGTCGCGCATCGTGATCTGGACGCCGCGCGCCTCATCGACGACCTGTACTTCGCCGGACAGGTGATGATTGGCGATGTACTGTTGAATCTCCCTGTAAAGTAGGTCCAGCTGCTTCGCGTCGGCGAGGTTCTCATTCGCCTGCTGATTCTGAGACGTCGTCGAGTTGGTGGGACTGTTGGGATTCTGCAGGTTATCCGGGAACTGCTGGCCGTTGTTCTGATCGCCGCTCTCGAGCAGCGCCGATGTGCCCAGGTTGATGGGCACCTGCTGTCCGGGGTGCAGCGCCTGATACAGAGACTCCGCGAGCGTGGCGAAGCGCGTCTTGTCAATGGTCGACATGGCGAACATGACGACGAAAAACACGAGCAGGAGCGTAATGAGGTCGGAGTACGTCACCAGCCACCGCTCGTGGTTTTGCTTATGCTTAGGCTTCTTGCGCCGCTCCACTCTGCACACCCGCCTTCTTCTCGACGCGATCGGACGCTGCCAAGAACGAGAGCAGCTTTTGCCGCAGCACGTTCGGGTTCTCGCCCGCCTGGATGGACAGAATGCCTTCGAGCGTCATCTCCCGCTCGAGCATCTCCGCCTGCGATCGCGCCCGGAGCTTGTTGGCCACGGGCAGCCAGAAGATGTTCGCGCTCGCGACGCCGTACAGCGTGGCGATGAACGCTGTGGCGATCTCGGGCCCAAGCGTGCTGACGTCACTCAGGCTCCCGAGCACGTGTACCAGCCCCATGACCGTGCCAATGATACCCATGGTCGGAGCAAACCCGCCCGCCGCCTCGAACATGTTGATGCCGACCTCGTGGCGTTCCTCAATGTGGGCGAGTTCGGTCTGCAGCATATCCTTGACCAGCTCTGGGTCGATCCCGTCGACGATGAGCCGCACGCCGTTGCGCATAAACGCGTCGTCGAACGAGTTGACGTGGTCCTCCAGCGCGAGAATCCCTTCGCGGCGGGCCATCACGGCGAGATCGACCAGTTGGTCGATCTGCGCACGCGGGTCACGCTTCGGCGCAAAGAAGGCGATTCGCAGGTACTTCGGCAACGACAGAAACACCTTTAACGGACTCGATAGCATCGTCGCACCGAGCGTGCCGCCAAAAACGATCATCATCGCCGAAGGCTGGATAAGTGCAGCGATGCTTCCCTTGTCGAGGATGTACCCCCCGAGGAGTCCGCCGATGCCGAGCAGCAATCCGAGTACCGTTGCGAGATCCATGCGACCGCCTCCCTACGAACGAGAAGATGGAGAACCGCGCCTGACGTCGCCCTGCACGCGCAGATAGAGCGTTTCGAGAAATCCGAACGGACGCTTCAACCTGAGCACAGGCTCGTCTCCTGGAAGAACAAAGATGATGCCGAGATGATGCCGTTCTCCCTCGTAAACGGGGCTCGACACCAGCCGGGGCTCGCCGCGATCGTCCGTCAGCTGAAAGCGGGCGTAGGCCGGATTTTGTTCCAGCGCGAAGTGAAAGTCGTACTCCGTGCGCACAGGCGCCTGATTGACGTGGCTAATCAGTTCTCCTGGCTTGATGCCGAGCCGCTCCGCGAGCGAACCGCGGATGACGTACAGCACGCGAAGCCCCCCAGAATCCGGCGCAAAGCGGGGCTCGCGATTCCGGTCCATGCGCGCCAGCGCGAACCTGTAGATCTCGGTCAGCGCGACGAGGGCGACGGCCGCGTAGAGCGCGCTCTCCGCCCGCCACATCCGGGCGCCCACGAAGCCTGCGATCAAGATGACACCGCGCGCGACGTCAAGCCACCGCAAGTAGTGCAAAGCGCGCTCCACTTTGACCGACGTCAATAGGGCATGCCATCCTAAAGCAAGTGGTATCGCAAACCACGCTAACGGCTGCCCCGCCGCGATGTGCCAAGGATGCCACCCGGGCGAGAACGCGAGATGCGGCCGGGCGAAGGGTTGGATCCAAACCGCGACGGGGACGACGTAACCCAACTGCAGCTTCATCGCACCCATCCGGCGACCTCGCCGGGACGTCACGAGGGCAGGGAGAATGGCGTCGCGGATTCCCCACAGGCTCAGAACCGCCTCCGCCAAAACCGCGGCGGCACCCACGGCGAGCCAACTCGCCCGAGGCATCTCCGCCACGGCCTGCCAAAGAGGCGCCCAATTGCCGGGAATCGCCCCGTGATAGAGGCGCAAGAGCGACGACAACACGACCGAGACGGCGATGGCGATGGGGGCGGCGGCCAGGCGAGATCGGATCACGCCGAGCAAAATCGACACGACACACACATACACGACGGACGGCCAAGTGACCTCCACACCCGCCGCAAGTAACGCGAGGCTCGCCACAAGTCCCACGGCGCATGCCCTGGCGTAGCGCAGCAACAGCGTCTTGCCGATCCGCGTGACGCGAACGCCAAACCACATGCGCTCTCGCCGCACGTTTCGCACTAGGTCCCAAATGACGAAACCTGTCGCAAGATAGTGATACGGGTTGAGCACGAAGCTGAGGATCAAAAGGCCGACCAACGCCCACCAGCCATTCGCCATCACATGCATGGACGGTATCCCTTTCTGCTGCCCGCAATGTCAGGCATCTTACACGCGTAGAAAGCGCCGAACCGTGATGACGCCTCCCCACATGCCGATCAGAAGCCCCATGGCGATCAGGATGACCGCGAGCTTCACCTCAATCTGACTCGCCTGGACCAGCGGGAACGCGAGCCCGCTGAACACGCCCTTGGCCTTCACATAGAGCGAGCGGTACCCATACACGAGAAGCGCCACGGGGATTGCACTGCCCACCAGGCCAATGATCATCCCCTCGATGATGAACGGCCAACGGATGAACCAGTTTGTGGCGCCCACGAGTTTCATAATTTCGATCTCGCGCCGCCGGTGAAAGATGGTCATTCGAATCGTGTTCGAGATGAGGAACATCGACGTCACAATCAGCCCCACCACGAACACGATGCCCACGTCTCTCACGACGGCCAGCGTGCGGAAGATGGCCGCGGCGAGCTTGTGAGGATCACGCACAGCCGCGACACCTGGGATTTCACTGACCTCCTTCGCGAGCCGGTCAATCTGATGTGGGTCCTGCGGCTTGACAACAATTTGGATGGGCAACGGATTTTGCTTGAACGCGTTCAGCACGTCGCTCAGTTCCTGCCCCAACTCCTGCTTCATTTGCTGCAGCCCTTCATTTTTCGAGATCACCTGTACGGACGCCACACCCGGAAGCTCGCGAATCTCCTGCGCCACCACTTTGCCCTGTTGCTCTGACGCGTTCACATTGAGGAACGCACTGAACTCCAGCTGTCCCGTGACACTGTTCGACATCTGTTGCACGTTGAACGTGAGAATCAGTGAGAAACCGAGCACGGCTAAGGTTACAACCACGGCGCTGAGGGCCGCAAACGACATCCACCCGTTGCGCACGACATTCTTGATACCTTCGCGTACGTGCCGAATCCACCTAGTCATCATAGCCGTAATACCCTTTCTCCTCGTCTCGCACGATCACGCCGTTCTCAATCGCGATAACGCGCCTGCGCATGGTGTTGACGATTTCGCGGTTATGCGTCGCCATCACGATCGTGGTGCCGAGATCGTTGATCCGCTGAAAAAGGCGCATCACGTCCCACGATGTCTCTGGGTCCAGATTGCCCGTGGGCTCGTCCGCGATGACAACCGCTGGATTGTTGGCGAGCGATCTCGCAACGGCCACGCGTTGCTGTTCGCCGCCCGACAACTGGTGAGGATACATGTTCATCTTGTCTTCCAGGCCCACCTGCTCGAGCACTTCTTTGACCCGTTTGCGGATGTACTTCGGCGGCGCACCGATAACCTCCAGCGCGAACGCCACGTTTTCCGCTGCCGTGAGCTTTGGAAGCAACTTAAAATCCTGAAAGACTACGCCGATGGTTCGGCGCAACAAGGGGATTTTGCGATCCTTCAACTTTTCAATGTTAAAGCCATTGATAAAGATGTGGCCCCGCGTGGGTCGTTCCTCGCGATACATGAGCTTGATAAAGGTGGACTTCCCGGCGCCACTCGGACCGACGATGTAGACGAATTCACCCTTCTGAATGCGAACCGAAATGCCGTTCAGGGCCTGGGTCCCGTTGGGATACTCCTTCCAGACGTCCTGCATTTCAATCACTGTGCGGATCTACCCCTCATCCCATGATGTAGTGACCGTGTTCTTCTCTCGTCTGTATTCATCCGACGGTTGCCCCGACGCACATTCGACCCCAGACACATACTGACCCACTTCGACACGCAGCGCCAAAATTCCTGTTGGCAAATCGTGTCCAACATGCGAACTTGCTTCAGAAGTCCGCAAAAGATGCTTTCCAGGTAGCCGTGCAGAAGCGCTCGACGGCGTCGCGATCGACGTGATCCGACAGCCCAGCCCAGTCTGGCACGCGGATGGTCCCGGGTTCCGCGAAGGAGATGGGTTCGCGGAGCACGTCCTCTTCAAAGTACCGGTCTGCAGGTCCGAGATCCGTGGGATACCGCATGCCAGGGAGCGCCGCCGCGATGAGCCCGTGCGCCCGGCCGACGCCGGTCTCGTACATGCCTCCCACCCAGGCGCTCATTCCAGCCAAGGTCGACGCACGCAGGACGCGAAGCAGCCTGCCGAAGCCGCCGAGCCGACCTGCCTTCAAATTCAAGACGCGCCCCGCACCCAGCCGTACAGCGAGTTTCACCTCGCGCGCGGAGCGGACGCTTTCGTCCAGGCAAAGGGGCGTCTGGAGCGAAGCCTGCAGTTCGGCGAGATCGAACCAGTCGTCGTCCGGAAACGGCTGCTCGATAAACTGAAGATGATACGCGTCCAACGCCTGCAGAAGTGGCGCATCCGTTTGAGCGTAGCTGCCGTTTGCATCCACAGCCATGGGCAGGTCTGGATACCGCCTTCGCACCGCTTCAATCATGTCGCGATCGCGTCCCGGCGCAATCTTGAGCTTGATTCGTCGGAATCCTTGCTCCACAGCCGCATCGACGGATTGAATGAGCGCATCATCCGAATCCATGATTCCGATGGTCGCGCCCACCTCCACGCGGTCGCGCGCGGCACCGAGCAGCTTCGCGAGCGGCTGATTCGTGCGTGCGGCGTACCAGTCCCAAAGTGCCATTTCCAGTGCGGCGACGCTCATGGCGTTGCCGCGGACGTCGCGAAATGATTCGTACACGTGTTGCGGATCGATGTCACGGCCAAGCGACCGAACCCACCTCGCCAAGCGCGGTACGAGATGATGGACAAGCACGGTCCAAGCCGTGTCTGTACATTCTTCCGTATACGTGGGTTCCGGGAGCGCCACACATTCCGCCCAGCCTTCGATCCCGTCACAATCCACAAGTTGGACGAGGATGGCCTGCTTCTCGCGGACGTCTCCATGGGCGGTGCGCATCGGAATTTTGAGTGGAAGGGATAGGCGATACAAGATGCAAGTGCGGATCATGCGGCGAACCTCTCTTGTCGAGATGACGGGTAAGAAAGACAGGTGGTTTGCAAGGTACTCTAGAGGTATATCGCAATGGCTCTGAGGTTTCAAGAGAGGGATGAGCCACGTGCGTGTCAAGTTGTCGTAGGGGACCTCACTGCGCCAAGCCGTCACGCAATGGTGTGCGGAAGCCGCGCCAGCTCACGAAGCACGTACTTCACC